>JAFRSL010000164.1 GCA_017427625.1 Synergistaceae bacterium
CCCCCTGATGTAATTATTATTCGCTGTTGAAATTCCGCAGTGCTTCAAGACGCGGGTCAATGTCTTCACTTTCGCAGGAGCATTCTCCCTCATTGAGATTCTTCCCGCAGACGGGGCATAAGCCTTTACAGTCTTCACGGCACAAAATCTTCGTGGGAAGGAGCGTATATATACTCTCTCTTATCTGCGGCATAACGTCTATAACCCGTCCGAAAGAATTTACTTCAACGGGCATAAAGTCGTCAAAGCCTTCCAGCCCTTCGGCACTGTGCGAACAATAAAGATACCCCAATTCCCCCGATATTTCAAGATTTGCGGGCGAGAGACACCTTGCACATTCCGCTTCAACCTCAGCAGAAACCGTGATATTAACCAGCAGGAGCGAGTCTTCAACCCATCGCGATGTTGCCTCAGCGTGAAAACCGTCGGGGAAAATAAATTCCTGGCCGTCAAAATTCAGGAGGCCGGCGGGAAATTCCCATTCAGCAAAAGTTTCGGCCTCCGTATCATTCTTAGGCGGAAGGGCAATTACTGCCTTCTGTGTTTCGTGAAATAAGCTATGCAAATGCTATTCTCTTTGTCTCGCGGGCAATCATTAACTCTTCATTCGTGGGAACAACCATAACCCTGACTTTTGAGTCGTCAGTGCTTACGGTGGCTTCTTTTCCGCGAATGTTATTCCTTGCCGGGTCAATCTTTACGCCCATGAAGGCTAATTTCTCGCAGACTTTCTCACGGGTATTCGCGCTGTTCTCACCGATTCCAGCCGTGAAGACTATCACGTCAAGTCCGCCCATTGCTACGGTGTAAGCCCCAATGTACTTCGAGATTCCGTAAACAAGCATGTCGATTGCGAGTCTTGCGCGGTCGTTACCGTTAGCGGCGGCGTTCTCAACATCGCGTAAATCGCTGCTGACTCCCGAAATACCGAGTAATCCGCTCTTCTTGTTCATGAAGTTGTTCATCTCATCGGCGGTATATTTCGTGATATTCTGGACGAAAGGAACGCAGGCCGGGTCCATGTCGCCTGTACGGGTTCCCATTAAGACACCTGCAAGCGGCGTTAATCCCATTGAAGTGTCAATGCATTTTCCGTCTTTTACGGCTGAGATTGAGCTGCCGTTACCGAGATGGCATGTTACCATTTTGAGACCTTCAAGAGGCTTTCCGAGAATTTCGGCTGTCCTGAGCGCGACAAAATGATGGCTCGTTCCGTGTGCGCCGTAACGCCTTACGCGGTGAGTCTCGTAGAACTCCCAGGGAAGTCCGTACATGTAGGCGTAGTCGGGCATCGTCTGGTGGAACGCTGTATCGAATACTACGACGTTCGGGAGCTTCGGGAGTGCGTGCTGGATTGCCTCGATTCCCATGATGTGGCCGGGATTGTGGAGGGGCGCGAGGGGTATGCAGATTCGCAGTCCTTCCATGACCTTGTCGTCAACAAGCACTGACTCTTTGTAGAGGTCTCCGCCCGAGACTATACGGTGTCCTGCTGCTGCGATTTCGTCAAGAGACTTCAGAACGCCATGATTCGCGTCAAGCAATGCCTCAAGAACGAGCTTCATCGCAACTTTGTGATCCTTAATGGGGGTTTCTACCTTGAAGGGGTCTGCGCCTGTCTTTCTGTGCGTGAGGTTGGAGCCTTCAATACCTATTCTGTCAACGAGACCTTTTGCTGAGACGGACTCGTCTTCCATGTCGAAAAGCTGATACTTGAGGGATGAACTTCCGCAGTTTATTACAAGAATTTTCATGACGTTATGATATACCTGCCTTCTTCTGAGTATAAAAACAGCGGAGACGTAGAGATTCGAACTCTAGGAACGGCAAGCCGCTCAGTTGATTTCGAGTCAACCGCCTTCGACCACTCGGCCACGTCTCCACACATGATTAGTGATGTGAATATGGAACTGATTGACGAATTATTATAACCACGAAAGCACCGGATTGTCAATTTTTCCGTCCTATTTGAAATTTGCTACAGCCGCAGAAAGATTGTCAGCAAGTTTATTCATGGTCTTTGTATCATCAGCAACTTTCTTCACATTGTCCGCGATATTCTCAACAGAGGCCGCTACTTCCTCATTAGTGGCCGAAGTTTCCTCTGAGATTTCCGCAAGTTTGTTGACCGCCTCAAAGATGGTATTCTTTATGCCGTCAAGCCTTGATGTTATCTCCGAGACTGAAGCGATCTCCTCAAGTGAAGCCTTAATCTCGCCCTCAAGTTCCCTGAATTTCTCCTGCGCTGAAACGAGCTGTCCTCTTTCGCCGTCTATGGTTTTCTTCATGTCCTCAGCCGAAGCAACGCATTCACTCGAAAGAGCCTCGACCTCAGCAACAATATCACGAATCTGCTCCGCCGACTCGTCCGAACGTTCAGCAAGTTTCTTGATCTCGCCTGCAACGACCCCGAAGCCCTTTCCGGCCTCGCCTGCTTTTGCAGCCTCAATGCTGGCGTTCAGTGAGAGGAGGTTAGTCTGTGATGCTATGTCGGAGATTATGTCGACTGCCTCGCTGATCTTGGCGATTGATGCGTTTGTCTCGCGGATTTTTGCGGTTATTATGTCGATTGCGTCAAAGGCTTTAACGGAAGATTTCACAGCGTCATCTATGCTCTCGCGTGCTGAGGCGTTTGCTGTGTCCATTGAGCTGGAATTTTGGCTTAGGTTCTCGACGTTCTGGACGGCCTGACTCGTAACATTTCCCATCTCCTCAACGTTCTCGCTGATTCCGTGAACACTTACGGCGATAGATACGGCGGATTTAGCGAGGGACTTCATTGCTTCCGAGATTTGGGAGGCTGATATTGATGACTCTCCGGCCATCTCAGCGGTTGATTTAACGGTGTCAGTAAGCTCGAA
>JAFRSL010000165.1 GCA_017427625.1 Synergistaceae bacterium
CCCCGAATCATCACGGAAGAACTTCCAGACGGGAATCTCGGTGTCCCATACAGTGCAACGCTCATGGCCGAAGGGAATGTTACGTGGAAGGCTCAGAATGGTTTCATCTCAGGGCTTAGGCTGAGAACGTCAGGGGAAATTTCTGGTACTCCAACGGTAGCGAGGACTTTCACGGTTACTGTCGTGGCTGAAAATGAGGCCGGAAGAACTTCGCGGACATTCACTGTTACGATTAACGGAAAGAAGAACCTGAGGATCACTCCGAACTCGCTGCCAAAAGCAAAATGGGGAAAGAAGTACTCGAAAACTTTCAAGGTCTCAGGTTTGAAGTCGCCAGCTTGGACAGTTTCAGGAGACCTTCCAGATGGCCTGAGTCTCAACAGCTCAATTGGAAGGATCTCCGGCACTGTAACAGGTGTTGGAACGTTCAACTTCACCGTAACCGCAAGAAACGGCACAGTCATCTCTAAGGACTACTCGCTCACGGTCAAGGGCATTAAGCCGAAGCTCAAAGGCTCTTTGCCGAAGGGGATCGTTGGGACTGAATACTACGCTGAACTCAGGGCTACGGGTACTACGCCGATGACGTGGAGCATTCCGAGATTGCCGGAAGGTTTGGTGCTGACGGTCTCTGATGACGGGAAACTCTGCATCATCTCAGGCACTCCAACAGAGGGCAACAAGCGAAAAGTCTCCGTGAACTTGACCAACGCAGCAGGAAGTATCAAGAAGAATCTCGCGCTCAAATTGAATTTCACCAAGCCAAAAATCACAACGCTCGTGCTCCCGGCAGGACGTAAGGGAACAGCTTACTCCGCAAAATTCAAAGCGTCAGGTTCGCCCGCAATAACGTGGAGGAAATCAAGCGGTAAACTCCCTAAAGGCATAACGCTCTATGAGGACGGTACAATGTCGGGAACTCCTGAAGAAGCCGGAGATTTCACCTTCAAAGTTCAGGCAAAGAACGGAGGCGGAAAAGACAGCGCAAGATTCATCCTCAACGTCTCGGAAACTCAGCACGACGAACAAAACACCGATTACGGCCATGACTCAACGCAGGGGACTGTTGTGTGCACACACACTCTCTCTCAAGGGGCAGTAGATGTTGAGCCTGATGCGTATGGGGATGTCTATGTTACGGCGGCTTTGCTGGGTGAGATTGAGGTTGACGAGGAGGGAATGTACGAGTTCGAGGTAGTCCTGAGCGATGATGTTCCTGACGGATTGCTGGTTTGGCGTGAAACTCCCGATGCTGAAAACGATACTGAGAATGCGATATTCCTCGATGATGACGGTGAGATTATTCACTCAGTTCCAGAGAGCAGAAGCGTTACCGTCAGTGCGTGGCTTGAACCTGGAAAGGTCTACGAGCCTGCTATAATAGTGAAAGTGTCAAGATAGTTCTGACTTGATGAAAAAAAAAGCCCTCCGCTCTGGAGGGTTTCCTTTTTCTCTGAAACTATATCTCGTTTACTGTGATTGAAGTTATGGAGTTGTTCTTGTCGAGCTGAATCGTGAGGCCAGTCTTTCCGTTCTCGTTGTAGTTCAGGTTACGTCCGTTCTGGCTCGATGGGTAGCCCATGATCTGAAGCAATGCAGTCTGGCTCATTCCAGTCTTCAAACCGTTCTGAAGCTCCCGGTTCGCGTTTGTCAGCCTTATCCGCGTTATGTCATCGCCCTTAAGCGTCGCAGTAAGTCCCGGCCATTCCGCAGTCGAACTTGTGCTTCTCGTAGGATTTCCCAGAGCCTCGATTAGCTGGGTCTTGCTGTTCCCGAAAGTCTTCAGCAATGCAGACGAGTACCCCGCCGGAAGCCCAGAACCCAATGGCTGAACATACTTCCCGTAAACCCAGCCCTCATTTCCACCTGTCCGAATGTTGTACCAGATTCCAGCGTATTGCCCCGATGTTACGTTATATGTCCCGAGAACTTCAACGCGAGTGTTGACCTTGAGGCGTGTTACACGTGATGAGCTTGTGGTGTGGTCAGCTCGGACATTGACGCTGCTTCCTGTGATTACTCCGCTTCGTGGCTCACGATCAGGCGTGAAATTCGGAAGGACATTCTCGGCCACAGCTATCCCCGAAGGTTCAGCTACGACTGGCTGCGTCTCAGGCTCTGTAACATTGCTCACTGGCAGCGGTGTAGGTTCGGGAATCACATCGTTCCTCGCTATCGGAGGCAAATCTCCAGGCGGCAGCTTCCTCAGTCCAAGAAGGAAGTACAATGCCCCTCCCACTGCCGCAACTAACAGCATCATACTGATGACCTTGCGCCCGGCTGAACGTTTCCGCTTCTTTCCCTTGTCAGCATATCGTGAGAACTCCTTGTAGCTCGATGCTGCCTCGTTGGCCGACGTTCCCCTCTTCGTGCTCCGGCGCGGCATTTCGTCTTCATCAGTGCTGCGCTTCACCGATACCCTGTAACCCTGCGTACTCGCCATTTCATCACCATCATTCATATCAATATTCAACGCTCCGTTTTCTTCGGGCGGTTGTTCCTGAATATCATATTCCTCAGCGTTCTGAGGCATCAATAACTGGTCATTCAGCTTCTCGACATCAATGTCATCATCTCGGCCGGAAAGCGTGAAATTCCCCATCTCCGGCATCACTGACAGCTTTGCACCGCACGTTGAACAGTAAGCACTGTCACGCGGGACTATCGCTCCGCATTCAGGGCAGGACTTCGACATCCTCCGTGTTGAACGTCTCAATATTGGAGGCTCTTGGTTCAGCTGTAAAACCTCGTTCGCTGATACTTCGTCATTCAATGGATCGTCGGGGATGCTTATTGTTGCAGGCTGAGGCAATGGCGAATCTGGAATTTCCTGAGGAGAAAAGTCTTGCTGGTCGTAGTAGAAATCATCATTGTAGCCCGCTTCATCGTAGTCATCTTCGTAGCTGTACATCATGTCGTCCTGCCTCGACTTCAGGAAGAAGCATAACAGCCCCGCGAAGAAATATATTCCCCCGTAAAGCCACATGTCCCTCGACGGTACGCAAAGCCCCATCGCTATGAAAAGGAACAATGCTCCCCATTTATGCAGGTTGAACGCCGTTATACCGCCTATGAGTGCAAATACCGCCGAGATTACTGGAAGGCTCGCCAGTAGCGTTGACGGGATTCCATGTACTACCCCTCCGCTTACCGTCAATGAGCCGAAGAGCATAAATACTCCGTGTATTATTGATGTTATCGACGCTCCGAGTGTCAGTGCCAGTACAATCCAGCTCATTCTTCAAGATTTCACTCCTTCATCAAATATTTTCACGTCTCAATATTATCACACACCAGCGAGGCTGTCTTAAAACCCCTCCGTCTCACTGCGCTCTCTGTGAAGACGACCCCTCCGCCTCACTTCGTTCAGCACCTCCCCTTACGCAGGGGAGGCAAGATTTTTGCGCCCCATGACAAGGGGGAGAGGGCCAGCTTGCTGGCGAGGGGGTCAGTTTTCGGATACCTCCACACCGGCAGAGCGTGAGATTCTGTCCCTCAATCCCTCAGAAAGCCCCGTATCTCCCTCAGGCCATTCGACAAGAATACATGCAACGTCCTCAGTCTCCAGCTTTCTCAATCCAGCAAAATATCCGTGAGCATAATTCTCGATTGACGTGAAGATTATTGACTTCTTCATTGCGAGACTTTTGGGAGGGTTCATCCCCATGAATGCAAAACTTTTCGGCAAACGTCCGGGCTTCTTCCGCCATATCTTGACGGGGATTGATGGCGCGTAATGCTTGTAGTGTGTTCCTGGTGAACGTTTAAGGCTGGTGTCATCAGGTGCTTCAATGGTGATGCCGATCCTCTCCTCGATTACTTCACGAGGCATTCCTCCGGGTCTAAGCATCAAGACGTGTTCGGGATTGGTGATGTCGATTACTGTTGACTCAATTCCGAGCGTAACGCTGCCCCCGTCAACAATCATGTCAATCCTTCCGGCCATGTCCTGAAGAACAGCCTCTGCATCGGTTGGGCTTGGACGGCCTGAGAGGTTCGCTGAAGGTGCTGCGATTGCAGTGTTTGCGGCGTAAATCAAGGCTCTGGCTGTGGGATTGTCGGGCATTCTTACAGCTGCTGTAGGAAGTCCTCCGCGTGTTATTGAGGGTACGATGTCCATCGCTGGAAGAACGAGTGTGAGAGGCCCCGGCCAAAATTCATCGGTCAGCCTCCATGCCAGACGGTTCATCTTGACGTACTGCGAGGCTTGAGATGGGCTGTAGACGTGAAGGATTAGAGGGTTGTCGGAAGGACGTCCCTTTGCCTCGTAAATCTTCCTTACAGCTTCGGGATTAAGAGCGTCAGCACCGAGACCGTAGACCGTCTCCGTCGGGAACGCTACAAGTCCCCCTGAACGTATGATCCTCCCAGCCTTCCCTGTGATGAGAGGGTCAGGGTTCCATCTGTCAACTGTCGCTGTTACTGTTATCATCACGAAATCTCTCCGTAAAATCTCTCAAGAACTCAGGGAACTTTCCAGCTATTATTGCCTCTCTTGCCTTCTCAGCAATCCTAATCGTGAACCTCAGGTTGTGCCACGTGAATAGCCTCGCCCCTAGAATCTCTCCGCACATGGCCAAGTGCCTCAAGTATGAGCGTGAAAAATTACGGCAGGCATAGCAGTCGCATTCACTGTCCATCGGGAAAAATTCTTCGGCGTGTGAAGCTCCCCGCATGTTGAGCCGCCCGAATGACGTGAAGACTGTTGCGTTCCTTCCGTTTCGTGTCGGCATTACGCAGTCGAACATGTCAACACCCCTCGCAATCCCCTCGACGATGTTAGGCGGGTATCCAACTCCCATGAGATAGCGTGGCTTGTCCTTAGGCATGATTTCGTTGAGAACGTCAAGTGAGTGATACATGGCCGAGTGTTCTTCGCCGACTGAGAGTCCCCCGATTGCGTAGCCGGGAAAATCCATTCCGCAGATTTCTTCCGCGCTCCGTCTCCTCAAGTCATCATAGACAGAGCCTTGAACTATCCCGAATAATGCCTGCTTCCCCGTGTCGTTGTTGGCCATGAAGTATTCCCGTGAACGCTTTGCCCATATCGTCGTCCGCCTGACTGCATCTTCGGCTTTCTCGTGAGTTGCGGGGTATTCGCAGCACTGGTCGAAACACATCGCTATATCCGAGCCTAGTACTCCCTGCATATTCATCGACCATTCCGGCGACATTGTGAGGAGTGAGCCGTCAATGTGTGAGCGGCAAATTACTTCCTTGTCAGTGATCTTCTGAAGCCTTGCGAGCGAGAATACCTGAAATCCACCGCTGTCAGTCAGGATTGGCCTCTTCCAGTTCATGAAGCTGTGAAGTCCTCCGGCTTTGGCGATGATCTCAGGCGTTGGACGGAGATATAAGTGATACGTGTTGCCCAGAATAATCTGCGAGCCTATGGTCTCAAGCTCATCAGGAGACATTGCTTTTACCGTCGCAAGAGTTCCTACGGGCATGAATACGGGCGTGTGAATTACTCCGTGAGGTGTCGTGAACTCTCCGGCTCTGGCTCCTGTTACCGGGCATTGTGCTATAACTTTGAACTCAAACATTTAGCCTTCCCACCCGAAGAATCTTCGCGCATTATCCTCAACAATCCGCGACAATTCGGCAACTGAAATCCCGCGTTCCCTCGCAACAGTCTCATAAACATAGCGGACATTGGCAGGCTCATTCCTTCGGCCTCGTAACGGTGCTGGGGCCATGTAAGGCGAATCTGTCTCACAGAGAATGTTCTCGGCAGGAATAGCACGCACAGTTTCACGAAGTTCGTCGCTGCCCTTAGTGTCCCAAGTTACTGCACCTCCGAAAGCGCACATTCCTCCCATTCCGATTACCTCGTTGAGATATTGCAATCCCCCGCTGTAGCAGTGGAATAGCAGCTTCAATCCACGATGTACCGTCAATATCTCCATTGCGTCATCCATTGCGTCCCTGATGTGAAGTATCACAGGCATGTCGAGTTCTTCTGCTAGTCTCAGGTGAAGCTCGAACATTCGTTTCTGTACGTCTCTGGGTGAATGGTCATAGTGATAGTCAAGCCCCGTCTCGCCGATCGCTACTACCCTGTTTGAACGGGCTATGTCCCGGAATACTTCAGGTATCGCTGTGTAACGTTTGGCCTCGTGCGGGTGAATGCCGATTGCAGCGTAAAGTCCGAACTGCGAGAAGTCCTCTGCCATTCCGGCAGCCTCGCATGAATCCTCGTAATCGCAGCCAACTATCAGCATCTTACGGACATCAAAATCTCTTGCGCGCGTTATTACGGCCCTTGCATCAAGCCTTAAATCCTCATGGTTAATGTGGCAGTGTGTGTCTATTAACATAATTTTTCCTTTTCCATAATTTAATATTCTACCCCCTCGCCAACAAGTTGGCTCTCTCCCCCTTCTCAGGGGGCGTAAAGTTCTCCGCTTTCCCAGTCGCCCCTGCGTAAGGGGAGATGTTGAACGAAGCGAGACAGAGGGGTCGCATTCATATAGTTGTCATAAATCCTCCGGCATTCAGCTACATCGTTCGTGATTTGTGCCGAAAGTTCGTCCTTCCCCGAAAACTTCCGTATCCCCCTAACTCGTCCGAGTATCATCGTGATGACTTCCTCGCCGTAAATATCTCCGTCAAAATCAAGAACGTGAACCTCCGCCCTCGTTCCCTCAACGTCATTGAACGTCGGATTATTCCCAACTGACAATGCACCGCAATACCATCGGCCATTGATGAAAATTGCTGACGAGTATACCCCGTAAGCAGGCATCATCTTATTGACAGCTATATTGGCCGTCGGGAATTTCATCGTCCTTCCGCGCTCATTGCCGTGAATTACCCTGCCAATCATGAAGAACGGATACCCAAGAATCTCAGCAGCAGTCTCGACGTTTCCAGCCATTATAGCCTCGCGGATCGTCGTGCTCGAATATCGCGGCTTGTCCTTGAGGTCAGCAATAATCACTCGCTCTATTCCGTCAGAACGTGCTAGCTCACGCAATGCCTCAGCGTCCCCTGAACGTCCGTAACCAAAATGAAAATCACTCCCCATAACAAGACCGTCAACATCAATCCTATCACGCAGGAACCTCCAGAACTCAGACGGCGACAGTCTCATCATCTCATCGTCGAACTTCAAGACGTACATTCTCGGAATGCCCAATACCCGCCGGATAAGCTCGCGTTCTTGAAGCGTGAAGAGCGGCTGTATCTTCCCCATGAATACGGAAGGGTGTGGGTTGAACGTTACAACTCCCCAATCGCCCGAATTTTTAGTGAGCTCACGGCATATCCTGAGGAGTTCCGAGTGCCCTTTGTGGAATCCGTCAAACGCACCGATCGTGATTAACATAGCGTGTCTTTGGGGACTACAACCTCTGGCTTAACGTAGTCATAGCCCACATATTTCCCGAATCCCAAGAAGCTCTCACCCTCAACGCATATCATGCCATTCACGCAGATTCCACGCGATGTCATCAGGCTGTTACGGAGGAGGATGCTCATTCCGTTCGTGAAGCTCTGGGCATCTCGGCTTGAGACATAGATTCGGGTAAAATTCTCTGCCAGCCTGCTCAATGGCAACGGGATAATCTCGCCATCTGGTGAACTTGCCTCGTCAACCTTGAACATCCCAGTCGATAGCCTCTCAAGCGACTTAATATATGCTCCGCAGCCAGCTATCTCACCAAAGTCATGTGCAAGCGTCCGAATATATGTCCCTCGTCCGCAATGTACATCAATCGTCATCGTCCCGTCCTCAGGATTATAGGGTTCAGTGATTTCCACTCGTCGGAAGAATACAGGCCTCGTTTTCATCTCAATATCATGACCTGAACGTGCTAGCTTGTATGCCGGTTGACCTTCTATCTTTACGGCAGAGACAGCGGGAGGCTTCTGCATTCTGTAGCCCGAAAACTTGTACATTACGTCAGCAAAAATCCTTCCGTCTAAATCAGCATATCCCTTCTCTGAGACAACATCGCCTGAGTAATCATACGTTTCAGTCTCAGCCCCGAACTGTATCACTGCCCTGTAAACCTTCGGCAATGACATAACGTACTCACTGAATCGTGTAGCGTTCCCGGTGAGAAGGACAAGAAGACCTGATGCCGTTGAATCCAGCGTTCCAGAATGACCCACCTTTAGTGAGCCGCCGAGCTTCTTCCTCGCTATGGCTACACACTTCGTTGAGCGACAATCTACGGGCTTATTGATGAGGACTATAGCATTCATGATACAATACGTCTCGTCGCTCTCCTACGTGGATTGAAACATGATAACGTCTCAGAATTTCTGCCTCAAGCCTCGACATTACTTCAACCGCAGGAAAGTCGAACGTACATCCTGCGGCTCTTTCATGTCCGCCTCCACCGAAAGCCCTCGCAAATTCCCCTGCCCCGAAAGGACTGCCTTCCCTTGAACGTACACTCAATCGTATAGTACCGTCAGGATACTCAGTCGCTACTGCCGCGAACTTTACTCCCCTTATCGTCATGAACATTTGCGACAATCCCTCAGTCCCAGTCATGTCAGCTCCAGCTTCGTGAAAGTCATCAGCATATATCATCGAGACTGCGAATTTTCCATCGCCAAAGACTTTTACACGAGACAGTGCCCTAGCCCATATTTGGAAGTCTGGGACGCTCTTGTTCTGGCTTATACGGTCGGCCATGATCGAAGGGTCAACTCCAAGCGCAATTAGTTCTCCGGCTATGTCATGGGTCAGCTTCGATGTGTTCGAGAATATGAAGCCACCTGTGTCCGTGAATATCCCTGTGTATAGGCTCTCGGCTATCTTGGGGGTGATTTCCCAGCTTCCGGCCTTGAAGATACGATACAATACCTCGCAGGTCGATGATGCTTTCCCGTCAACACAATTCACGCGTGCATACTCAGTATTGTCCTCATGATGGTCAATGTTGAGTGTGTGCACACACACACGTGTATCGTAACCTGAAACCGAACGAACTTCCGTCGCACAGTCCAAGAACACATAGAGGGTATCATCGTCGTTGAACGAAAATTCTTCCCTCGTCCTGAAGTCATCAAAGTGAGACAAGTACCTGTAACCTTCAGGCAGCTTAGTGTCAGGGCTGTACCATGAGACCGACTTTCCTGCGTTCACTCCAGCCTCGAATAATGCCGTCGCTGAACCCAAAGCATCACCGTCGGACTTCCTGTGCGTGAAGATTACCCACGTGTCATATGCCCTCAGCGTCTCCGATGCCCTCATCATCATCGCCGTTCACCCCCTGCCTATAATCCATTCCGAAACCCAAGCTGTCGAGTATTGCGTCAATCTTCGCCCCGTATGCACTGCTCGTGTCAATCACAAACTCAAGCGCTGGTATCCTCCTCATCTTCACTGACTGGCCGAGAAGTCCACGTACTGCTCCCTTGATTTCGTTCAGGTCCTTCAAGATTCCAGGACATTTTCGGGCTTCTAGTGCCGTGAAATAGACTTTTGCTCGCTCAAGGTCCTTCGTGCATTCAACGCCGGTTATTATGATGGTCTTGACGCTCTCCTTCTTTATGCGGCTCTCGAATATCAACGCTAACTCTCGCTGCAACTCCTTGTTGATTCGAGACATCCTGAGATTCGTACTCACAGCGTTCTCTTCTCCTCTATTACTTCGTAGACCTCAAGAATATCCCCTTCCCTGAAATCTTGGAAGCCCTCTAGCGATATTCCACAGTCGTTTCCGGCCCTGAGCTCTTTTGCCTCGTCCTTCTCATGACGTAGTGAGGCTATCTTTCCGTCCCAGATTACTACACCGTCGCGGATTACTCTGACCTTCGCAGTCCTCTTAACGACACCCTTCGTAACATGTGAACCCGCTATAATCCCAACCTTTGGAACTCGGAACAGCTTCCTAACCTCAACCTCACCTAACGTATCCTCACGCAGCACGGGCTTCAGCAATCCTGCCATTGCTGCCTTCACATCGTCCATAACGTCATAGATTACGCTGTAGATTCGTATTTCGACACCGTTAAGATCCGCTACACGTTTTGCGTTGCCATCAGGCCTTACGTTAAAGCCAACGATTACCGCGTTCGATGCTGAGGCCAACATTACATCGCTCTCCGCTATCCTTCCTACTCCTCGATGAACGATCGACACTCCGACCTCGTTCGTAGCAAGTTTCTCCAGTGATGCACATAATGCCTCCAATGAACCCTGAACATCACACTTCACCACGAGATTCAGGTGCGGAAGCTGGCCTTCCTCAAGATTGGAATACAGGTCCTCGAATGATGCCTTCTTGATTTCTGCGTTTGCATCCCTTTCGGCTGACCTTATCGCCGCGATTGCATCCCTTGCCTCACGTTCGGTCTTCACAACTTTGAATGTCTCGCCGGGATTTGGTACTCCGTCAAGCCCTAGAATTTCAACGGGGGTGCTTGGACCTGCCTTCTTGAGACCTTTCCCAGCCCAGTCAAACAACGCTCGCGTCTTTCCCCACGTCGAATTGAAGAGTACGATGTCGCCGGATTTGAGTGTTCCGTCCTTAACGATTACTGTTGCAACAGGGCCTTTGCCTTTGTCCAGACGTGCCTCAATTACAACTCCCTCAGGGTTAGCGTCAGGGTTGCCCTTGAGTTCCTGCATCTCTGCCTCAAGCAAAACTCGCTCCAAGAGGTCAGGAACACCAATTCCCTGCTTCGCCGAGATTTCAACTGCTCCAACCTCTCCGCCCCAACCTTCGGTGAAAATCCCCAGTTCGCTCAACTGCTGTCGAACACGATCAGGCTTTGCTCCCTGCTTGTCGATTTTGTTGATTGCGACTACTAGGGGTACTCCGGCGGCCTTAATGTGGTTGATGGCCTCGCGGGTCTGCGGCATTACCCCATCGTCAGCACCTATCACTAGGATTACGATGTCCGTAACGCTCGCTCCTCTTGCACGCATCTCTGTGAACGCCTCATGTCCCGGTGTATCAAGAAACACTATCTGCTTACCGTCCTGAATTACAACGTATGCCCCGATGTGCTGGGTTATTCCTCCGGCTTCATGGGCTGCTATGCTCGAATGCCGGATGTTGTCGAGTAGCGTCGTCTTGCCATGATCTACATGTCCCATTACCGTGATTATTGGAGGACGTTCGACAAGCTTTTTGCCACCCTGAGACTTTGCAGGCTGAGGTTGAGGCTGTACAGGTACTGTGGCTTTTGTGGACGGGGGAGTTTGGGGGGGATTATGAGGGTCGCGGTTATGGTGCTTGTCGTGAGGCTTGATGTCCCTTTCTGGCGGCAATTTGTCGTCCGTTGATTCCCTCTTCTCGGCACGTTCAGGGGACTTTGACGGCTCGCTTCCGTGCTGATTCTTCTCCTGAGACTTCGACGCGCTTGCTTCGGCAAGAATATTCTCCACTATCTGTGCCGTATCCTCATCTATCGAGCTTGAATGAGACTTCACAGGTATATCAAGCTGCTGCAATACGGCTAGTAATTCCTTGTTCGACTTCTTGAGCTTTCTCGCTAGGTCGTAAATCCTTATCTTGTTATTACTCGGTGTATTCAAATAGTATTCCCCTTTCTATTATGTTACAATTCCCCTGGCAGGGGCGTGGATTAGCAACAAACGTTTTACAAAGTCGCTCTCTCACGTGAGTGGGCGTGGATTGAAAGAAATTGCGAAACCTGAACTTAGGGGCAGACCAACTATTTGAACTCCGCCCCTGCTCCCTATTACTTCACTTAGCTCCGAAATATTCATATCCAGCGCGATGTGCTCGTACCTCTCTGCAAATTCCCTCACGTTCTCTGAACAATCAGAAGCCGTCATCACCAACACTTTCCTTTTCTCACGCTCAATATTATCCATACCAATGAGCAATGTCCCAGACTTCCGTGAAAGTCCCAAAATCGAACGCAGCTTCAAGCCCATTACCATCCCCATATTCCCGGCATATTCCGTCAGTTCGTCCCAAAATTCAGCATCAGTCATTGCACCGATTGAATGTGCTAGCCTCCCTGACTTACGCGCCTTCTCGATACATTCCGCATCTGGACAGATATACGTTCCGCGTCCGGGCAGCTTCTTGGACTTGTCGATTACCGCATGACCGTCGGGACTTCTCACGATTCGGATCAGTGCGTCCTTGTCATACTTCACTCGGCATATGCTACAGCTCCTCTGCGGGCTGCGTTTGCTCTGGCTCTTCAAATACGTCATCAAATATATCCTTCAATGTCGGCATCTTATCCGGTTCAAGCGTCTCAATGTTCAGCTTCCAACCCGTCAACTTCGCCGCCAATCTCACATTCTGCCCGCCCTTACCGATTGCAAGCGACAACTGGTCAGGGTAAACGTAGGCTATCGCTTCCTTCTCACGGTCTAAGACTGGCTCCACCTTCACTATCTGAGCCGGCGATAACGCGTTCTTTATGTACGTCAATGGGTCGGAACTGTAGGCTACAATATCTATCTTCTCGTTCCTAAGGGCTGCACTCACTGCCTTGATTCTTGCTCCGCCATTCCCTACGCATGAACCTACTGGGTCAACATCCGGGTCTAGCGTGATTAGTGAGACTTTTGCCCGTAATCCTCCGTCCCTCACGATGTTCTTTATCTCGATTATTCCCTCTTTGATTTCGGGGATCTCTACCTCAAGAAGCCTCCTCAACAATCCTGGATGAGTCCTTGAGACTACGATCCTTGCTCCGCGAAAATTATTCTTCACATCGAGGACATAGAACTTCATCACTGAGCCGGGTACATACTTCTCACCCATGATACGCTCTCGCATTGGAAGCGTCGCATCGGTCTTGTCGTTCAGGTGGATTATTATCTGGCTTCCGTCCATCTTGAAGACTGTTCCGTTCACCATGTCCCCAACTTTGTCCGCAAAAACACTGTAAACTATCTTGCGCTCCTCGTCCCTTAAACGCTGCGAGATTATCTGCCTTGTTGTCTGGGCCGCTATCCTTCCGAAATCGCCGGGGTTCTTCTCGATCTTTAATATGCTCCCTAACTGCGCTGTAGGGTCTATCGCCAAAGCATCACTGAGCGAGATCTCTCGGTCTGGATTCGTCGGTGCCTCTACTACTTTCCTGAGCTCACTGATGGTAATATCACCGGTGTCATGGTTGATCTTGATTTCCGTCGTCCGGTCAACTGAATAGGGGTGATAACGACGGTTATATGCCGAGAGCAACGCCGCTTCGATCGCAGAGGTTACTACGCTCATATCAAGACCTCGCTCCTCTGCTACTGTGTCCAGCGCTTCTATAAATTCACGTCCGAGACGCATTATTTCTTCTCCCTTCTCTTCTTTCTTCTTTTCTCATCTTCAAACCTGTATACTAGATTGCCTCCTCGTATCGCTTCGTATGGTAAATCGTATTCCTTGCCTTCACTGAGGATTGTTATGGTGCCGCCGATGGCCTTCTGGATTATTCCCGTGAAGGTCTTTCGCCCGTCAATCAGTTTCGACAGTCTAACCCTCGCTTCACGTCCCTCAAACCTCGCGTAATCCTCAAGCTTGTACAGCGGCCTCTCAATTCCCGGCGAACTAACCTCAAGGTAATAACGTCCCTTGTCCAAGCCTGGAATTTCCGGCACAGTGTCGAGATAGCTGTTGATGTGCCCTGAGACTAGCTCGCAATCTCCGGCGTTTATACCTCCCAATGTGTCGATTAGGACTTGGAGCTTCAAACGCCCGAACTCGCTGCGTATTCCTGCGTGCACACACTCATAACCTAGTCCCGTAACGATGCCTTCTATGTGATGCAAAAATTCTTCGTTCATAAATACTCCCTTTTACAACAAAAAAGGAGCGGGGAATTACCCAACTCCTTCCACAATAATATGCGTTACAATCCACGCAAGAGCATTTCAACTCCTGCGACAATTCTCACAATCACGTGAAATTGCTTGTATTATATCGTAAAAATTTTATGTTGCAAGTGATATGACGAAATCACTCGCTCACGACGTCACCATTCCAACGCCTGTATATACTCGCAAGCAATGCACCAGAGATATTATGCCAGACACTGAACAGTGCACCGGGTACTGTGGCCATTGCGAGATTTGGGAACGTTGAAGCAGCTAGGCTCGTCGCTAGTCCGGAGTTCTGCATTCCAACCTCGATTGAGATTGCCTTTACACGCGCTGTATCAAGACCGAGTATCTTCCCGAGAATGAAGCCGCATAGATAGCCAAGAATGTTGTGAAGGATCACTACCGCGAAGACAAGCCACCCTGTCGACAAGATTCGCTCCGAATTGTGCGAGACTACACATGCTACGATTAGGCATATCGCTGTTACGCTCACGGCAGGAAGAATATCGGAAAGCGTCTCCGTGATTTTCGGGAAAAGCTTGTTGATTGCGAAGCCCAAAACTATCGGGATTATCACTACCTGAACGATCGAGATGAACATTGCTACAACGTCAACGCTTATCGTCGCACGAAGAATCAGGTACGTTATCGCCGGTGTCAGGAACGGTGCAAGAAGCGTGTTCACACTCGTCATTCCAACGCTCAATGCAACATCACCGCGTGAAAGGTACGTTATCACATTGCTCGATGTTCCGCCTGGACATGTCCCGACAAGTACAACCCCCGCCATCAACGCAGTGTCAAGACCGAAGACGATGCTCAATCCCCACGCCAATAACGGCATTATCGTGAACTGTGCCACTGTACCGAGAAGAACATACTTCGGGTGTGTGAAGACTGGAATGAAGTCCCTTATGCTGAGGGTCAGACCCATTCCGAACATTACGAGCATTAACAGCGGGTTAATCCAGCTCGTCTGGATCCATAGTGATGACGATGGAACGAACAATGACAACAGCGTTACTGCTACAACGATTACGGCCATGTAGCGACCGAATATACTGCTTACTTTGCGGAGAAACTCCATACTAATCACCTTCCGTCAAGATTGTATCATGCTATAATCCTTGAAAACTCAAAAGGGAGGCATAATTCACATGATTAACCTATTCAAAGGACAGAAAGTTGACCTCACGAAGAATAATCCAGGTCTCTCCCGCATTCTCGTAGGCTTAGGCTGGGACGTCAACAAATACGACGGTGGCTCGGCTTTCGACTTGGACGCTGCAGCTTTCCTTCTCGGCACTAATGGGAAGGTTACGTCGGACGCGGACTTCGTGTTCTACGGAAACTTGAAGCACAATTCAGGAGCGGTTCAACACATGGGCGACAATCTCACTGGATTAGGCGAGGGCGACGATGAGCAGGTCAAAATAGACCTCAGCAAAGTTCCAGGTAACATCGACAAGATCACCTTCACCGTTACTATCTATGACGCTGAAACTCGAAAGCAAAACTTCGGGCAAGTCTCAAACTCCTTCATCCACATCTATGACGAGGCCAATGGAAAGGAGCTAATCCGCTACGACTTGGGTGAAGACTTCTCC
>JAFRSL010000166.1 GCA_017427625.1 Synergistaceae bacterium
CAAAATAGTAAGGGAGAGATAAGTTTGTTTAGCAAGAAATTCATCGCATCAGTTCTCGTCCTCGTACTTTGCTTCAGCCCTATGGCTATGGCATCGGTCTACGAGGGTCAGCGCGTCCGCATCGTAATCGGCTCAACGGCGGTCTCAGGCGACAGCTACATGGTCGCGGACATCGTGAACCGTTACCTCCAGAAGTACCTCAAGTGCAGCTCGAAGGTTGACCCAATCGGCGCAAATGAGGCTTTCGCAACAATCCGCACAGCAGCACCCGACGGTATGACGTTCATGATCTTCCACGACATGACATATCTCGGAGTCCTCTTCGGAAGCTACGGCGAGGAGTACGACCTCGAGAACATGGTCATCGGCCCGCGCGTTGGTCAGAATCCCGGCTCATGCTTCGCGGCAAAGAGGAACGCCCCCTACAAGGACATGAAGGAAATGGCCGAATGGCTCAAGGCTGACCCTTCACGCACCGTAAGGCTCTCAGTCGAACTCGGAAGCGTCAGCAATCTCGGCTTCGTCATCTACTATGTGTGGCTCAAGAACACATACGGCGAGGAAGTTGCAAACCAGATGAGATTCGTTCTCGGCGGCTCAACTGACACGAAACTCCAGCAGCTCTGGGACAACAACGCAGACGTAATCTTCGGAGACTACAGCTCGTTCCTCCAGTACACGGCGGACGGCGTTGACGAACAGCTCGCACTGAAATACGTCGGAATAATGGACAGGATTCCCGGACGCGACGATGTTCCTGTCTACGGCGACATGGGGATAACGATGGAAGGGAAGCCCCTCTACTTCTCAAAGGACTTCCTCATCTACCTTCCGAAAGGCACATCTGATGAAGTTGTTGCCGAACTTGACGCGGCTGTAGCACAGATGCAGGCAGATCCTCAGTTCCAGGAAGACATGGCCAAGATGACCTACGCAGGGAAAACACTTCCCAGCAAGGAAGCCAAAGAGTTCATCTACGGCAAGCGCGACGCAATCAAGAAAGTCCTCTCAGAAGCTCCCAACATTGAAGATTTAGAGTAACTCACAGAAAACTTCACAGGCCCTCCTCTCTCAAAGGGGGGAGGCCTGAAATTTCCCGTCTCAAAATTCTAGGAGGTGTATTAAATTGCAAAAGATGCTCAGGGAATGGCTCAAAATCCGTAACATGCACTTGTTCTTCCCGTATGCAATCGGGACAATCTGCGCGATACTGCTCGCTATAATCCTCATTCAGCGCGCGATGAAGTGCAGGAAAGAAGGTACTCCGTTCATCAACTTCAAGGGCTACCACTTCTTCAAGCCCGGCTATGACAAAGTGAAGCTCTGGGGTTCGGTGATTCTGTTCGTGCTTTACATAGTGTGCCTGCCGATTCTTCATTTCGCGTGGGCGAGCGTGGTGTTCATCTTCCTGTTCAATGTATTGTTCGAGATGAAACCGGGAAAGCCCTTCGAGTTCAAGAGCGTACTAATCTCGGCAGTAATCGCGCTGGTCGGCTCGTGGGGGGTCTGGTACTTGTTCTTCCAGATATTCAACATAACGCTTCCATAAAGGGGTGAATATACCATGTTACTGAATATAGGTCTCGCGCTTCTCGGCACGGCAGTAGGAATAATCTTCGGCGCAATCCCGGGAATGACAGCAACAATGGCAGTCGCGGTCTTCCTTCCGATGACGTACGCATTCTCGCTCGTTCCAGCACTGTATTTGCTTCTCGGCCTCTATGTCGGAGGAATCTCAGGCGGCTTAATCCCCGCAATCCTAATCAACGTACCAGGAACACCGTCAAGCGTCTGCACAGGTTTTGACGGTTACCCGATGGCACGACGCGGCGAATCCGAGCGCGCACTGAAAATCGGAATCACAGCGTCATTCTTCGGAGGCATGATCTCGTTGATCGTCCTCGCGTTCCTCACTCCTCCTCTCGCGAAAATGGCAATAAAATTCTCAGCAATCGAGAAATTCCTGATCATCCTTTTCGCAATGACAGTCATCGCGGCTCTGTCGAAAGGCTCAATGACGAAGGGAGTTTTCGCGGGATTCTTGGGCGTACTCCTCAGCCTCTGCGGGGAACTTTCAATGAACAACAAAATGCGAATGGTTCCCGACTTCCTCAAGAACGAGTTACGGAGCGGCTTCCAGCTTTTGCCATTGCTGATTGGACTTTTCGCAATCGCGCAGATGTTCCAAGAGGCCGAAAAAGGAATGCAAAATAACAACCTAGAGGAAGGCGTTACGATAGAGGGAGCGCAAAAATTCTCGTTCTCGGACTTCAAAGGTCAGTGGGTGAACGTAATACGCTCGTCATTGCTGGGCACGTTTATGGGAATACTGCCGGGCGTAGGCGGAAGCGCAGCATCACTCATCGCGTACAGTCAGGCAAAGAGCTTCTCAAAGAATCCCGACCTCATGGGCAAGGGTGCGCCTGAAGGGCTCATAGCGTCAGAGTCGTCGAACAACGGACTAACCGGCGGAGCATTAGTGCCGCTTCTCTCGCTTGGTATTCCAGGCGACGCAACGACGGCGGTGTTAATCGGAGCGTTCTTGCTTCAGGGAATACAGGTAGGACCTCTGTTCATAGGTCAGCATGAAGACATTTGGAACCAGATTCTTCTTGCACTCGTAATCTGCAACATTCTGATGTTCGTCGTGATGTTCTTCCCGATAAAACTCATCTCGAAGGTCGTCAAGGTCAGAAGCGCGAGAATGTACCCCGTAATCCTCCTAATGTGCATCGTCGGGGCATATGCGACACGTTCGGGTGTAATGTTCGATGTATGGTGCTTACTGTTCTTCGGGATTGTGGGCTTTATCATGAACAAGATAGGACTTCCGACCGCGCCGTTCCTGATTGGGTTCATACTCGGCAAGGACTTGGAAAAATACTTCATCGAGGCCGTAAAGGGAAGCAACTATGACTTGATGGTGTTCTTCCAGAGACCGATCGCGCTGGTAATTTGGGCACTAATCGTTCTGTTCTTGGGTTACTCAATCTATGACAACATGAAGGGCGGAGCGTTGGAAAAAATGGGAGTAAAAGACTAAATTAAATATCGTCCCCCCTCGCCACTTCGCGGCCCTCTCCCCCTTCGCAGGGGGCGTGAAATGCCGGAGGGGTCATTACTAAGGAGGATACACGGAAAATGATACCGACAATCAAGAAAATGGACGTTTACCCAGTGGCCGGCCATGACTGCATGGAGCTTAACCTTTCGGGAGCGCATGGGCCTTTCTTCACGAGGAACATCGTAATCCTTGAAGATTCAAACGGAAATCTCGGCTGCGGTGAAGTTCCCGGCGGCCAGAAAATCACGAAGGCTCTCGAGGACATCAAGCATCTTGTTGTAGGAACGAGGCTTGCTGACTACAAGGCTACACTCAACAACGTTCGCAAATGGCTCGACGCTAACATAAAGGACGACGTTCGCGGACTTCAGACGTTCGATTTGAGGACGGGCGTTCATGTGGTTACGGCGGTTGAAGCACCGTTGCTTGACCTCATGGGTAAATTCCTCGATGTTCCTGCGGCGGCATTGATGGGCGACGGAATACAGAGGGAGCGTGTGAGATTCCTCAGCTACCTGTTCTACGTTGGCGACAGGAAGAAGACAGACCTCCCTTACGAGGAAGAACCCGATTCGCCCTGCGACTGGTACAGACTTCGCCACGAGGAAGCACTCACGCCGGAGAAGATCGTTGCACTCGCAAAAGCAACGCACGAGAAGTACGGATTTGAGGACTTCAAGCTCAAGGGTGGAGTATTGCCGCCGAAAGAAGAACTCAAAGCAGTACAGGCCATCAAAAAGGCGTTCCCGAATGCCCGCGTTGACCTTGACCCTAATGGTTGCTGGAGCCTCAAGGAAGCACTGGAGATTGCCCCGCAGTTGAAGGAATGCCTCGCTTACTGTGAAGACCCTGTAGGCGCAGAGGGAGGATTCAGCGGTCGTGAGGTCATGGCCGAGTTCAGGAAAGCCGCGATGATGCCGACAGCAACAAACATGATTAACAC
>JAFRSL010000167.1 GCA_017427625.1 Synergistaceae bacterium
CATCGGAATTTACGGGACGAGTGATGCAGTTGGTGCAGGACAAACGGGGAACGTATAAGTCGATGGATTACATTACACCTGAACGTGTGAGGCTGATATACGAGATGCCGCTGTCGGAATTTATCGTTGACTTCCACGACAAATTGAAGTCTCAGACGAGGGGCTATGCGTCGCTTGACTATGAGCTTGTGGGACTTAGGGCTAGCGAGCTGGTGAGGGTTGATATTCTGGTGAACGGCGAGGCAGCTGATGCGTTCTCGTTCATCTGCCACAAGGACGCGGCATATAATCGCGGTCATGCTGTGGTAACGAAGCTGAAGGAGCTGATACCGTCGCAATTATTCGAGATCCCAATACAGGCATCAATAGGGAGACGGGTAATCGTGAGGGTGAACGTTCGCGCACTGAGAAAGGACGTATTGGCGAAGTGTTACGGCGGGGACATCACGAGGAAACGGAAGCTCTTGGAGAAGCAGAAAGAGGGAAAGAAGCGAATGAAGCAGATCGGGAAGGTATCGATTCCTCAAGAGGCGTTCTTGGCGTTTATGCAGGTTGACACTGGCGAGAAGTGAGGGACGATTCCTCCGTAAAAGCGACACCTCCGTCTCTTCGAGACACCTCCCCTTCGCAGGGGAGGCAAAAACCTGCGCCCCCTGAGAAGGGGGAGAGGGCCAACTTGTTGGCGAGGGGGTTTCTTCTCACGGAAAGGGCCAACTTGTTGGCAAAGAGGTTATCACTGCATGAGGTTCATTACGGACTGGGATAACTGGTTGGCCTGAGCAAGCATTGAAGTGCTGCTCTGGTTGATGATGCGGAACTTCACGAGGTCCATCAGGGATTTCGACATGTCAGCGTCCTTGATTCTCGACTCAGCTCCGGCCATGTTCTCATTCGTAACGGTCAAGGTCTCCATGAGATGCTCAAGGGCGTTCTGGTAAGTTCCGAGCTTTGAACGCTGAGATGATACACGCTTTATCGCGCTGTCGATGATTGTGATTGCGTTTGCCGCGCGCTCATGGGTCATTACGTTAACCCGCGAGATTCCGAGCGCACCTGATGACATGTTGCCGATGTCGAGGGTAACTTCTTCGCCTTCGTTCGTTCCTGTCTGGAATGTTACGTTGTTCTTGACGACGTGGACGGTTGTTTCATAGGAATCACTCTCAGGGACGAGGACAAAATTCTTCTCGGTCTCGCTCCAAACAGCATTAACGCCCGACATTGGATTGAACTCGATATCAACGTTCTTGTCTACGATGCCCTCAAGGAGATTTCCCGAAGTCTTTACGTTTCTCGCAACGACGGAATTGTCATGAGCGTTGAAGACTGATACGGTGTATGAGCTTTCCTGAGAGTCCTTTACTGTGTTGAGTCCGATAGCGTCAATGAGTCCTGCGTAATCGCTTGAGAAAGTGAGTTCCCCTGCGCTTCCGGGAATCAGCGAGCGAATCATGAACGTGCCTTTGACGGTCTCAAGCCCAGTGCCGTCGTCGGGAGTTTCAACGAACGTAACGATCTTGTTTGCGTCGCCGCCCTGAACGTACAATCCCTGACCCAGTCCTTCAGCTATTGCGTCATTGAGTTTCTGGCGGACATCGTTGAGGGTGTCTGAGCCTCTGAGGGTTACTTGGGTGCGCTTTCCGTCGTTCTGGCTTATGGTGATGACTTGGGGCTGTTCGAGCATGAAAACGCCTGAGGAGTTCCAGAAGGGTTCGAGGTCGCGGAGTTTTGTGTCGCCGAGTGCGATTTTGCCGATGTAGTTCGCCGAGAAAGCTGCAAGTTCCTCTGTGTCCTGAGTTGCTCCTTCCACTGCTGCAAGAGGGAAGTTCTCCGCCTTGAATTTGTTGTCGAACGAGAGCGTAATGTCCCCTTCTTGAACTTGGCCGTTGTTGCTGTTCAGGTAGAAATTCACGAGGTGCACGTCCTTGTTCTGAACCGTGTCGGATTTCACGTTGTAATACAGCTTGTTGTCACTGTAGGTCATATAATCATCCCAGCTTGACGGCCATGTTGAATCCTGAGTGCCGTTGACGTAAAACGATGTGTCCGCACGCCCGCCTTTCGCGCCTGAGCCGCTGACACTGAGGACAAACTTGTCGCCGACATCGAATTTGTACAGATCTGGGAGCGACAGTGAAAGGTGATCGTCATCTTCACCGAGAAGCGCGCCTATTTTCGCAAAATTGTTATCGGAAGTCAGCGTTATCGCCTGCGTGTAGGATTTATTATTGCCGTCGACTGTGAGAACATTTGAGATTGCCGCGAGAGAAAGTGTGCTTTTTCCCGTGAACTCGTCTATATAATTCCCTGTAACACGGAAGATAATACTGGCGTTGTTCTCGGCTCTGCTGCTGTCAACGTATGACGAAATCCCATACGAAAATTCCTGCGCTGTCTGGGGATCACCGTAGAATCCAGTTATGCTTGCGTGGGCTGCAACACCTGCTGTCTCAACTTCTTCTGGGTAGCCATCATCGAGTGCGCCAGTTGTCTCGCCCTTAGCACCGGCATTAAGAGTAACGTTAACAACAACAGGCATGTATGAGATTCTATGATCCGCACTCTTTATCGTGTAGCTCGTCCCTGAAGCTGTACCTGTTATGTTGATTTCGTTAGTTCCAAACGTCAACTTCCCTTTTGCGTCAACAGCTTCCTTGATTTTCTGCGCGACTTCCTCCTGTGTAGTTCCGGCGGGAACGTCAATCTCTATCTTGTCAGTTCTCCGGCACATGATATAGCGGCCATAGTAAGGCACAGCCCCGAAAGTATCCTCATCAACATAATCTACTCCAGCACTCCAGTCGTGGAATGTCAGAGTAACTTTCTCAGGGACGCTGTTCTCGTTTCCTTTGGTTACGTTGCCTGATACTGTCGTTGCATATGAGTTGTTGATTTGGCTTGTTTGCGAGCTGATGGAACCTGTAACAGCTGAGTTATTTGCGGAGATGTTGCTGATAACGTCATTATTCGTGTTTGTTATTGTGGTGATGTAATAGTTTGATCCATTGCTGGTGCAGGTAAGATACTGATTTTTCCCGCCCATACTTACATTTTTGCCGTCAAGCTGGTTGGCGATATATTCCGCAGCGCTTTGTGCAGAACCGGCAGGAATCGTGAGGTTGTACGTTCCTGTAGCTCCGCCTCTGTTTCTGAACGTGAACGTCAAAGACTGTGGGGAAGATAAATCGCCTGTTATTGAGCCGGAAGATAACGTTGTGTAGATAACGCTTGAACCTGACGTACTAGAACTTGCCGAAAGCGTCGTTGACTTTTCCATATGGACTTCAACGGAGCTGCTTATGCTGGTGAGGGCTTTTTCTCCCTTTTCCGTGTAGACAGAGTAAGTGCCGTCTCTGTTGTCCGAAACCTGAAGAGGGTAGTCAACTCCTGCGATCTTCACGCTCTTGCCGTTAATCTGGTTCACGATTGCTGCGGCGACAAGCTCATTCGTTGTGTCAGTATCTTCAAGCTCAACCTTAAGCGAACCAGTATTCCCGCTAGCGTCCTTGAATTTCAACGTCATAGTCTCAGCGAAACCGCTTGTGTTGCCTTCTGTTACCGTTCCTGTCAGTTTGGAGTTGTAGAACGTTTCAGCCGCTCCTCCTCCTGCTTGAGAGGCCGTTATCGTGAAATTCCCCGCAGGAATTTTGTTGATTGATACTGACTTCACACCAAGCTCATTGTTGAGATTCTTGTTCGTTATGACATTTTCATGCTTAATCTTGAAGATATTTGTCTTCTGAACCTGCGCCTGTCCCGGGTCAGCCTTAATCTCAAGCCGGTAATTCCCTTCGTTCGTAATTGCTCCCCTGACGTAACCCTTCGTCGTAGAGTCCGTTGACGTGATTGTCCCGCAGATACTGCCGTCAAGAATCCTTCTCTCGTTGAACTGCGTCGTGCTTGCTATGCGGTCGATATGCGCCTTGATCTCCTCAATCTCAAGCTGAATATAGCTTCTGTCCTGAGTTGTCAGCGTATCATTAGCCGCCTGAACCGAAAGCTCCCTCATTCTCTGAAGCATCGAGTTCGTCTCGCCGAGTGCGCCTTCAGCCGTCTGAATGAGAGATATTCCGTCCTGAGTGTTGTGGAGTGCCCTGTCCAATCCCATAGCCTGAGCGCGGAGATTCTCGCTTATCGCTATGCCTGCAGCGTCATCTGCCGCCGAATTTACTCGGAAGCCTGTCGAGATTTGCTGCATTACCCTGTCGATTGCCGTGTTGCTTCGTGTGAACGCGTTGAAAGCCGCGAGGGCTGACATGTTGGTGTTAATCCTCATAGCCTCGTACCCCCGTAAGCGTGATGTGAACGTCCTTGCATGATGAAACCTCCCTGTGATTGCAAACTTTGCTCCTGTTAGGATTATCGGAATCGGGCTCGTGCTAATTTATAATAACTTGTAAGAAGACTCCCACCTCTAATTATGTAATATAATACGTTTAGTGCTAAATATAACTGAAGAACAGAGATTGGAGAAAAACGACCGAATCCGCGAGAAAGGGAAACAGACAAGGGGAAAACGAAAGTCTCAGGTTTGTCGCGTATACCGAGTAAAAATCGACTTCTCTCACCTGAATGAAGCCCAAAAGGAACACTTAAAGATGCTCTTTGTGGAAACGAAATGGCTCTACAACGACGCTTTAACCTTCATGAAAGACCATGATATAAGCGGATACGACACGAAGATAGTTACTGTTCACGGCCTCGATAAAGACCGTAATTCTGTCACGCATGGTTTGCAGTATATCTCATCCCAGATGAAGCAGTCAGTAATATCAGGAATAAGGTCCAGCCTCAAAGCACTATCCTCTCTGAAGAAGAATGACTATAAAGTCGGTGGACTGCGTTACAAGTCAGATTATGTGTCAATAAATCTTCAGCAACATAAGATAACGTACAGGTTCAATGACGAAAAGCACATAGGGCTTCAAGGCTTCAGCAAGAGCTTAAGAATTCGTGGAGCGAGGCAGTTCTGGAATATCCCGAACCTTGAGTTTGCGAACGCTAAGCTGTTAATTTGCCTGATGGCTACTATCTGGCAGTAACGACATATAAGGATAAAGGGAGTGAGAAGAGAAAGTATAAATCCGAAATCGGCATAGATATGGGAATTAAAACGACGATAACGACCTCAGACGGCCGGAAATTCAAGGTATTAAGTGAACGATTAAAGAAATGCCAGCGTCTAATAGCGCGGAGGAAAAAAGGTTCAAGCAATCGGTATCGTACCCGGAAGTTGATGAGGAAGTCATATCAGAAATTAGGCAACAAGAAACGGGATGCAGCCAATAAGATAACGCATGAGCTATTAGAGCATTCAATAGTGTATATGCAGGACGAGAACTTGAAAGGCTGGCATAAGGGATTGTTCGGGAAGACAGTGCAGCACTCAGTGTTAGGACTGGTGAAGAAGAAACTAATGAACAGTGAGCGTGTAATAGTTCTGCCTCAGAGTATGCCAACGACGAAATATTGCCCTAAATATGGAAGTCTCAAGAAAGACATCAAACTCTCCGACCGAGTATATGAATGTGAATGTGGCTATCATGAAGACAGAGACATCCATGCAGCGAGAAACATGATATTGTTGTCTAAACGAAGTACCTGTGGGACGCAGGGAACTTTTAACCCCGCCTTTGGAGAGGATGTACTGCGTTCCTTCAGCAAGACGGAGGCAGAAATGTCGCAACGCTGACCTCATTGAATTAGGAAGCCCCCGCTTCTATAAGCGAGGGTAGTTCACACGGCTTATCACCGCCCCACGATCTGTAATGAAAACGGCATAAAAATTCCCCCTATCATTTACGGCGAGGGGGATTTATTTCACATATTTGCGGCTATGAAGCTCTGCGTGAAGGCAAAAATTTCGTCAGCGATTCCTCTCATTTTGCGGATGCCGAACACTCTTCCGCCTAATCCTAGGAGCATAACAGCAGGATTTTCGGTCATAGCAGCATCTGTAACCGTCATATCATGAGCCGACGTATCTCCGGCATCCACAGAAACCTTCAGTGAGTTGTCCTTCATCCGGGAAATCTCTACGCTGACTCCCAACTCCAAGCCAAGTGCTTCCTTGAATGTGAATTTTGAAGATTCCAGTTTCGCCTGTATACCGCAGATACCTGTGATTATATTTCTTGTAGCTGATACTTCTTCAAACCCCTTGCTGTCCTCCAGAAAGCCCATGATAGCCTGGCGGACCGCTTCAGGGGTTATGCTTGCGTTGTACAGCTGGAAGACTTTGGATTTACCGAACATTTGTCCTCCTTATCCTCCTATCATGTGGTGCAGAACAAAGGCAAATATCACAGCAAGACCAAGAACCGCAAGCACAAAAACGAACTCGCCTTTGATCACAAAGCTCATGCAGAACGCTGCCGTTAAATACACCACAGCAAACAGAGTTGACAATCCTTTATTACTTTCACCGCCAACAAAGAATATGACTGCCGACAGAAAAATCGGAAGAAACCAGACGATAGCATTCCACACGAACTTGAACAGCGAGGTTATCATCATGCGCCATTACCTCCTTCATTAAGAAGTGATTTA
>JAFRSL010000168.1 GCA_017427625.1 Synergistaceae bacterium
CGGTTTGAAATTGGCAGGGTGTCTCGGTGAGCGGGGCATCCTGTTTTTTTATGCAGTGAATTATGGTATACTTCATGAAATCCAGACTATACTCTGCGTAAGAATAGAGGCGATTTGCTTGATTGTTCGTTAGGAAGGTCAATACGCGCTCAAGGTCGTAACACAAAACATGTAACAGGAAAAACACAAGGAGGTCAAAACTCAATGAATAGTAGAAAGAGATTCATGTGTTCGTTTCTCGTGATGTTGCTTGCGCTCCTGTCTGTAACGTCGGCTTATGCGGAAGTAGTTTGGAACGGCAACAGGTATGAGCTATTCACCAACGGCATGACGTGGCTGCAGGCAAAAGCGCACTGCGAGTCTCTTGGCGGACATCTGGCGACAGCAAATTCAGCCGAAGAAAATGCGTTCCTTCAGAACTTAGCCGGAGGCTACCAAGTCTGGCTTGGCGGAACAGATCACGGCCATGAAGGAACATGGGTATGGGTAACCGGCGAACCTTGGGGCTATACTAATTGGGATTCGCCTGATGATAACGGTATTTACCAGCCTGACAATTATAATGGCGAGCAGAATGCCTTATCAATGCGGGCGAACGGAAGATGGGATGACCTGAATCATGAAGGCAAAAGCGGAGGAGCTGACGGCGATGGGTTCCAAGCGTTCATCTGCGAATGGGAATACCAGCCAGTAGCCCCCACAATAACGACTAACACCCTTCCGAGTGCTACAGCAGAAACAGCATACACGGCACAGCTCGAAGCGACAGGCGATACTCCGATAACGTGGTCAGTGTACTCAGGCTCTATGCCCGCAGGTCTCTCATTCTCGGGAAGTGGCGCAATCTCCGGAACTCCAACAACAGCAGGGACATACATATTCACGGTCAGGGCAGCCAATTCAGCAGGCGAGAACACGAAGACATTTACGCTCGAAATATCACCTGCACCAGTTCCAGTACTGCCTCTGGTGATATTCCCCGAACTAGCAAAAGTGAACGTAACCGCCGGAGCGTCAATAGATATTTCATTCGGTGCAGAGAACAACAGCGGGATAGTAACATGGACGCTGGGGACAGTTCCGTCAGGCATAACGATTGCGCCTTCAACAACGGTATACGCGACTCAGAACAATACGGTTATGCGCTACACGGTAACAGCAGCCGTAATAGGGACATACAGCACAACTGTAACAGCGGCTGACGCGTCTGGGAAAAGCGCAACAGCTACATTGAGTGTAGTGGTTTCCGCGCCGTCAGTAACAGCACCAACGATTATAACACCTTCGGATCTGGGGACGTTCAACGTTGGAGATAGCGTCTATGTACAGCTCCAGGCAATAGGCACTCCGCCTTACACGTGGGGATTGTCGGCAGCATCAGGAAGCCTTCCTGACGGTGTACAGCTTGACGATCTCGCGGGGCTGATCTGGGGTACGGCTAATACGGCAGGGACATATACATTCACCGCAACAGCTAGCAACTCTGCAGGTTCGGACTCGCGGGAATTTACGCTCACGATTGTGGACGGCTCTGATGACGATGGCGATGAGATAACCTTCGACGACCACAGATACCGCATATACCCCGACGGAATGACATGGAGCGAGGCAAAGGCATACTGCGAATCACTCGGCGGTCACCTTGTAACAATCTCCAGTCAAGAAGAAGAGGATGTCGTCGAGAAACTTGTTCTCGCTGGCAGCAAAAACTCCTACTGGCTCGGCGGCCAGAAGGACGAGAACGGAAACTGGTCATGGATTGACGGCACTACGTGGGACTACACTCACTGGGATGCTGTTGAACCTAACTATGACTGGGAAGACAAGCTCATGATGTACAGGCTCTCTAATCCTGTAACGAACTCGGTGCCCGGAACATGGAACAATCTTCAGGACAACGGGACTTTCGAGGACGAGCCATTCTTCGGAACGGCCAATATTGGCTTCGTCTGCGAGTGGGATACTACCGGCCCTGTACCAGATCTGCTGGTCATCACGACAGATTCGTTGCCGAATGCAAAAGTCAATGAGCCTTACAGCTTCACATTGACGACGAACTTCGGCCCGGCAATCTGGACGCTCGTTTCCGAAGACGGTGAACTTCCTGACGGTATCACGCTGGATTCATCGACGGGTGAAATTTCTGGCACACCGACAGAAGCAGGGAGCTTTGACTTCACGGTCTTGGCTGGCGTATGGCTTGATGACGGAAGCGACAGCAGAACAGTATTCAAGGACTTCACGCTGTTTGTCGAGGAGAGCGACATAGCTGCGCCGAAGATAACGACATCTGAGGACTTGGGGACGTACACAGCCGGCTATAGCGTGTCAATCAAGCTTGAGGCCACAGGCACAGAGCCGTTGACGTGGACAGCTGAGGGACTTCCTGAGGGCTTGAGCATCACGAACGACGGACTGCTTTTCGGCACGGTTGAGAATGACGGCACATACTCATTCACAGCTACAGTGTCGAACTCGGCAGGCAGGGACAGCAGGAACTTCACGATCGTGATGAAAAAGCACATCTTCATCAATGCGGCGGAGATAACGACATCTGCTGACTTGGGCGAGTTCAAAGCTGGCGAAAAGATCTCAATCCAGATCAAGGCGACCGGTACAGCTCCTCTGACGTGGACGGCTGAGAATCTTCCTGACGGTATGAACATGAGCAGCGCGGGGCTTGTCTATGGTGCTGTTATGACGACAGGCGCATACTCGTTCACGGTTACAGTGTCAAACGCGGGCGGCGAAGTCTCTCGTACATTCACGCTGACGATAATACCGGCTGTGATACCTCCGTCAATAACTACAGCTCAGGACTTGGGGACGTATGGTTACGACGAAGGTTTTGAGAGGACGATTGAGGCGACTGGTACTGAGCCGATCACGTGGAGCGCGAGCGGACTTCCTTCGTGGCTTGATCTTGATTCCGAGACTGGAGAAATTTCCGGCATAACACCCTCGAAGAGAGCCGATGCTTCATTCACGGTAATAGCCACAAATTCTGCCGGGAAAGACTCTCGCAAGTTCACGCTGACAGTGAAGGGCAATCCTGCGCCTGCGATACCTCCGACGATAAGCACGGACGCTCTTCTGAAAGGCACGGTGGGAACAGCTTATAACTTCACGCTTGAAGCTGGCGGAACAACGCCTATAACATGGACGGCAGAGGGGCTTCCTGATGGTTTCACTCTGAATCCTTCGGGGAAAATCTCAGGTTCGCCGCAAACAAGAGGAACGTTCGAGGTTAAGATAACGGCTGCAAACTCAGCTGGCAGTGACAGCAAGACGTTCACGCTTGAGATTGAGCAAAACACCGACAAACTTCCGCCGAAGATTCTGACCAAGACGCTCCTGGACGCAAAAGTGGGGCAGGAATACTCATTCCCGATGGACGCGGAGGGCGAGAATATAACGTGGACAGCAACGTTCAAGGCTCTCACAGGCTTCAGTATAACGAGTGATGGAGTGCTAACCGGAACGCCTGAAAGCTCAGGAACGTACAACATCACGGTGAAGGCTAAGAATGCTGCGGGAACGGACTATGCGAACTTGACGCTAAAGGTGAACCCTGCGGACGATAATGCGGAAGTCCCTGTAGTGAAGTCGTCGAAGATTCCTGACGCGTATCAGGGCGAGGAGTACAGCTACTTCCTTGAGGCTGCAGGAACATCACCAATGACGTGGACGCTGGAAGAGGCTGACTCGCTTCCGAAGGGATTGGAACTGACTCCTGACGGTGAGATCACTGGAGAAGTTGACACGAGCAAGGCCACAACCTTCAAGTTCAACGTAATCGCAACGAACACAGCAGGCTCATCAAAGGCAAAGCAGATAAGCCTGAAAGTTGTCGCAAAGACTCCTACGTTCAAGAGTGATGCGCTGAAAGAAGCAAAGTGGAACAAGAAGTACAGTTTCACGCTCAAAGTTCAGAACATGAAGCCGACCATGTGGGGAATCGAGGGAGATTTGCCTGACGGAGTGAAGTTCGACAAGGGCAAGTTCTCAGGCAAACCGACAGAAGCTGGCGAGTTCGACCTGACGATTTCTGCAAGCAACGGAGCTGTCGAGATTTCGGATGAGTTCACGCTGGTTGTCAAGGGAGTAACGCCGAAGATCAAAGGCTCGTTCAAGAAGGGAACGGAAGGCGAACCGTACAAGTCAATACTGAAAGCGACGGGAGTAACGCCGATAACGTGGTACTTCGAGGACTTGCCGGAAGGTCTTGACTTCACGACTGACGAAACGGGCGAGGTCTGCACAATCGAGGGGACACCTGAAGGAGCGTTCAACAGCAAGATTCAGGTAACAGTCGAGAACGGTTCAGGCGATGACCAGTCGTACAGCAAGGGAATGAAGATGACGATCAAGGCTGTGAAACCGAAAATCAAGACGGAAGTCAGAGATGTTCCTGACGGTGTTGTCGGCAAAAGGTACACCTGCCAGCTTGAGCTTTCGACGAAGAACGCTGAAGTGATATGGTCGTACACTGGGGATATGCCTGAGGGTTTGACGCTTGACGAGGACACTGGATTGATTTATGGAGTTCCCGAAGAAGCTAAAGATAACTTCAAGATCACAGTGAAAGTTGAGAACGCGAACAAGACCTCCAGCAAGAGCACAAAAGTTCTCTACATAACGATTCACCCCGAAGGCACGGAGCTTCAAGAGAAGAAAGCTGACGAAGCTGAAGAGCTTGAAGGCCCTGAGTTCGTGAACGGCGTGGCGTACTACGAGCGCGGAGAGCTTACTACCGAGATGCTTGCGCGTGTGGCAAACGCGGACG
>JAFRSL010000169.1 GCA_017427625.1 Synergistaceae bacterium
TGTCGAGACGGTTATTGCTCGATGCACCGTCAGTCCCCAATGCTACAGGGAAATCGCGCTCAATCCATTCCGGCAATGGCATAATCCCGCTTCCAAGTTTGAGGTTGCTGCAAGGGTTGTGAACGAGTGTTACGTTTGCTGACGGTATATCAGCTTTCGGGTCAAGGTATACAGCATGTGCAAGCGTCAGGTACGGAACATCAAGAAGCCCCGTATCCTCAAGGTACTTCACAGGGTCAGTGCCGAGATTTTGGAGTTCGCCCTCAGTTTCGAGGAAATGGAAATGCACTCCCAGCCCGTGAGACCTCGCAGCCTCCGTAATATTCCTCATAGCCTCAGCAGGAACTGTATACGGTGCGTGAGGCCCAAGCTGTACGGTGATCATTCCTTCACGGCCATGATACTTTTCAGCAAGCTCGAGGTTATTTTGGATTGAACGCTCAATCTTTCCCGGTTCTCCTGCTGTGATGCCCCTGCACAAAGCCGCCTTGATCCCCGCGCCCAAAGCTGCCTCTGCAACCCTGTCCATCTCAAAATACATATCCGCAAAGCACGTCGTACCCGTCGAAATCATTTCAAGTATTGCCGAAAGTGTCCCCCAGTAGATATATTCAGCCGTCAACTTCTCCTCGACCGGCCAGATTTTAGTCTGCAGCCATTCCATCAGCGGGGACTCCTCGCCCAATCCGCGAAGAAGTGTCATTGCCGCGTGAGTGTGAGCGTTGACGAAACCGGGAATTACTGCCATTTTCCCGCGACCTGAGATTATTTTGTCGGCTGACGGTGGATTTTCGTGTGCGTCAACAATCCCTGCTATCCTTCCCTTTGACACAAGAAGGTGAACCCTCTCGGCCTTTTCGCGTGAACCGTCAACAATATATACGTCCTTGAATAATGTCGCCATCTCGTTTACTCCTGCCAGCTCTTCATGTACTTCGTCTGCTCGTCGGTCATAGTGTCAATCTTAATCCCCAACGCCGCGAGCTTCGACTCCATTACAGCCCTGTCCGTCTCCATTGGAACTGGGTAAATTCCCGGCTCCTTTGTGAGTTTTCCCGTGTAAATGTGAAGCGCACTCTCAAGCTGTAACGAGAAACTCAAGTCCATAATCTCGATTGGGTGTCCGTCAGCACACGCAAGATTAGTGAGCCTTCCCTCGCCGAGAAGATTTATACGTCGTCCGTCCTTCATGACGTAGGTGTCGATGTTATCACGAAGATGCTCCATATGGTCAGTCATTGCGGAGAGGTCAGGCTTGCTGATTTCAACGTCGAAATGTCCGGCGTTACCCAAGACTACACCGTTCTTCATGCGGGCGAAATGCTCACGGCGGAGAACGTGAATATTCCCGGTGAGAGTGAGGAAAACGTCGCCAATTCCAGCAGCTTCCTCCATGCTCATTACGCGGAAACCGTCCATCAATGCCTCGCAAGCTTTGTGTGGGTCAATCTCAGTAACTATGACATGTGCGCCCATACCCTGCGCCCTCATTGCAACGCCGCGTCCGCACCAGCCGTAACCAGCAACTACGACTGTCTTTCCTGCGACGATCATGTTTGTTGTGCGAATGAAGCCGTCCCAAACTGATTGCCCTGTACCGTAACGATTGTCGAATAGATACTTGCTTAGAGCGTCATTTACTGCAATCATCGGAAATTTCAGAACGCCCTGAGAGTTCATTGCCCTAAGACGCTTTACACCCGATGTAGTTTCCTCAGAGCCTCCGAGAATGTTGGGGATTAAGTCGGGACGCTCCTGATGTATTGTTGCGATGAGATCTGCGCCGTCGTCGATTATTACGTTGGGCTTGTAGGCTAGGACTTTGCGGACGTAACCGAAGTACTCATCTGTTGACATTCCGCGATGTGAGTAGACGTGTATTCCTTTTTCGGCGAGGGCAGCGCAGATGTCGTCCTGAGTTGAGAGTGGATTGCTTCCGCAGGTTACGACTCGTGCTCCGAGCTTCTTGAGGGTGATGAGGAGGTTAGCGGTTTTTGCCTCAAGGTGAAGACATGCTGCGATTGTTGCGCCTTTGAAGGGCTGAGATTCTCTGTACTTGTTGTAGCTGAATTGTAACGAGGGCATGTACTGCCACGCCCAGTTGATTTTGTTACGGCCATGTTCGGCGAGGTTGATGTCTTTGATTTCGTAGTCTGCCATTAAGATTTTTGCCTCCTGTGAAAATTATCGTTGCTTCTTGGGGGAATAGTATAGCAAATGCGGTTTATAATTGAGCAAACGAAAGGAAATTTTAGCGTGAACATTGACATTCTATGAAAGTCTGCTTCGATGGGTTCAAGAACGTGTATAGCATAGCAAATGCAGTCCTACTCGTCCCAACCCCATTTGCTTATCGTGAAATGTATCCTTCCGCCTTCCCGTACTTCCTCCTTATACTCAATCCATGAAGGCGGCGCATAATTCTCCCTTACAGTCGCGCATAAATCATTGAGCACGTTAACGTCAAGAATCTTCTCAAGCTCAGGCACTCTTACCCCTTGTAAAAGGCTCTTCATCCGCCAGTATGCACGAATCCTCGATTTGTCTTCCTCCATTATGTAGAGGAATAGCTGCTTTGGTCCTTGCAGCTTGTCCTCACTGTAGAAGTCAACCCTTACAATCGGCATGTTATCCTTCTTCCTGAATACTACTTTCCAATACCATGACGCTACCTTCATCCGCTGGAATCCCGAGGTTATGTTCTCATTCTCGTTCTCATTCTGCGGAGCGTCAAATCCCATTATGTCCGCCGATGTGCTGAGGTCTGAAAGCTCGCTGAACATGTAGCCGCAATGTATGCACTCATGGGCACGTTTCATTACTGTGTGCTTGCATCTCGGGCATATCTTGAACATCCAGCTTAGTTCGTTGACTTTTCCGCGAGGCCGCGCTGTCCGGCGAGGAGGAATGATTTTCGTTACCGCACCATGACGGGAAATGTTGCCTGCAAAATCTAGAACCAGGCAATCCTGATAATGTCCCGGACTTTTAACGCGCATTCCTCTCCCGCTCATCTGAATATAAAGTCCCGGCGATAACGTAGGACGTGCCATCACTATGACATCTATATCCGGGTAATCGAAGCCCGTTGTCGCAACACCAACGTTCGTTACAGCGCGGATCTTTCCGGCCTTGAACTCCTCGAAAATTCTGGCGCGTTCAAGCGATGTAGTTTTGCTGGTTATAGACTCAGCCATTACTCCCTGCGCTATAAATTCATCCCTCATTGCCTCAGCGTGTGAGATACTTACGCAGAATACTAACCATGCTATACGGTCTCCGGCTCTTCTGATTGTCTCAGCAACAACTTTCTTGTTCACTTCCGCACTATTCACGCGCTCCTCAAGTTCCTGCTTCTCGAAATCTCCCTGCACCTTTCTGATCCCCTCAACATTCATTTGGAGGTCGGTGAATGTCGATGTGAGTCTTGCGAGAAATTTACGCTTCACTAATTCCTCGATCGTTACGGGTTCGATCAGTGCCTGAAATATAGCGTCCTCGCCCTCCGTAAGCAAACCATGCCCCAATCTGTAAGGTGTCGCGGTAAGTCCGATCATTCGCATCTGAGGATTCCAGTCCTGTAACGTTGAGAGAAGCCGCCTGTACATTCCCTCGTCATCGTTCTGAATCATGTGAGCCTCGTCAATGATTATGATGTCAACGCGTCCGAACTCATATGCTTTCCGCCAGATTGATTGAATGCCGGCTACTGTGATCGAATTTGTCTCCCTTGAATTTAGTCCGGCAGAGTAGATTGCTATGGGAGCGTCCGGCCATGCTTGAAGGATTTTGTCAGCGTCCTGAACTAGCAGTTCCTTGACGTGTGAGAGCACGAGGATCTTAGCGTCAGGCTTTCGAGTTAATATGTCCTTGCAGAAACCAGCTATTATGTGAGCTTTCCCTGAACCTGTAGGGGCAACGATGCAGGGATTTCCTTTGTTTTCGCGAAGCCATTTGTATGTATCCCGAATTGCTTTAATCTGATAGTCTCTAAGCATTTTTCTTTCCTCCTAAATTGCAATTAGTATAATATACTCCATATGAGGTGATTAAACATGATGACAAAGGCGTTAAGTTTCAGGACTGACGAAAGCGAAATAGCGGAAATCAAGAAAGCTGCATCAATGTTTCAGATGTCTGTAGCAGGATTGATTCGTGAGGCTGTGAAAGAGTACATATGGAACAGAAAGACAGCGCAGGAAAAGAAGGAATCATTTTTCAAGAGGCTGGAAAATGTTGAGGAAGCATCGCCGGAAGAATCAGCGGAAATTCTCGCAATGATTGACAGTCTTACGGAAGATGACAGACAAGTTGTGAGGGTTGACCATATAGTATGCTAAAACATTCATCTTCAAGTTACGAAATCCAATACGAGAAAACCGCTGAAAAATTTTTCCGTAAGCATGAAGATATACGACGACAGTACATACAGGAAATAGCAGAATTTCTGGTTGGAGATCACCCTGAAAGAGTCGACGTAAAAATTCTTAGTGGCAAAAGAAACAAGTACTACCGAATGCGTATCGGCGATTGGAGGATTGTATTCTCAATCATCAATGGAAAGATTATTGTTATCAATACAGTCCTCGCAGGTTCACGCGGAGACATCTACAAGAAAATCGGCGGCATGAAATAGTTAATCCCCCTGATTTTACGCGCAGGGGGAAACGCGTTTAATCCTTAACTTTTCGCGGCAAGCTCAAGAATTTTGATGACCGTCTCGCTCGCTTTCTCCATTACCTGAACAGATACGAACTCATATCGCCCATGATAGTTGTGTCCGCCGATGAAGATGTTGGGCGTAATCAATCCTCTCCATGACAGTGCCGATCCGTCAGTTCCTCCGCGCATGGCCTTGAAGTAAGGCTCAATCCCGATTTCCTTCATGGCCCTCACAGCGAGGTCCACAATCTCCATGTGCCCTTCCAGCTTTTCGCGCATGTTGTAATACTGGTCATACATCTCAAGCTCGAAGCGATCAGCCCCGTACTTCCTCCGTAACCAGTCAACGCAGTCGGCAAAGAATTTCTTGCGAGCCTCGAATTTTGCTTTATCGTGGTCGCGGATTATGAATTTCAGCGTCGCGTTCTCTGTGTCGCCGTTGAACGTAAGACAGTGATAGTAGCCCTCGTATTTCTCCGTTGTTGCAGGTGTCTCGTATGGCGGGAGCATCAGGAGGAATTCGTTGCCCATCGTTACAGCACTTAGCATGAGACCTTTTGCTGAGCCTGGATGAACTGAACGGCCATGAATCTTTAGCGTTGCACCAGCCGCGTTGAAGTTCTCGTAGCTTATCTCACCAATGTCGCCTCCGTCAAGAGTGTACGCAAAGTCTGCCCCGAACTTCTCAATGTCCAAATGGCTTGCAAGCTCGCTTATCTCTTCGTCGGGTGTGAATGCGACGCAGATGTCCCCATGCTCAAACTCAGGGTGAGCGATGATCCAGTCAACCGCGCCCATAACCTCAGCCATTCCTGCCTTATCGTCAGCACCGAGAAGAGTCGTCCCGTCCGTAACCACCAAATCATGGCCGACGTATTTCTTCATGAACGGGAAATCTTTGGGCGACATTACGATCTTCAGGGCGTCATTGAGGACAATATCACCGCCGTCATAGTTCTTTACGACGCGAGCCTTGACGTTCTTGCCGGAGGCTTCGGCGGCTGTGTCCATGTGCGTGATGAAGCCGATTGCGGGGATCTTGCGGTCTGTGTTTGCGGGCAATGTCCCCATGACGTAGCAGTAATCGCTGACTGATACGTCCTTGAAACCGCGCTCGTTAAGTTCGCGTTCCATCTCGCGGGCAAGCTCCCATTGCGTGTCGGTGCTTGGGACTTTTCCGGCTCGTCCGGCTTCCTCGTCGGATTGCGTGTCATAAGTTACGTACTTCAAGAAATGCTCAAGTGTTGTGTACATTCTTATATCTCCTTTGCGAAATGACATGCCGCGTAATGTCCCTTCATGACTTCCTTCAATGCCGGCGGAGTGTTCCTGCAAATCTCCTTTGCGTAACGGCATCTTCCCGCGAAACGGCAGGCATTCGGAGGCTCAATTGGGCTTGGCACATCACCCTCAAGTATAATACGTTCCCGCTGAACGTCCAGTTTTGCGAGAGGAATCGCTGACAGTAACGCCTGAGTGTAAGGGTGAAGGGGCTTGCTGAAAAGCTCTCTGTACTCCGAAAGCTCGACTATCTGGCCGAGATACATTACCGCGATTCTGTCTGAGACATGACGGACGACGCTCAAATTATGTGAGATGAATACGTAGGTGTACGAAAATTCCTTCTGAAGCTCGTTGAGGAGGTTCAGGATCTGCGCCTGAATGCAGACATCGAGGGCTGATACCGGCTCGTCAAGCACAATAAATTCCGGATTTAGTGCAAGTGAACGGGCAATGCCGATTCTCTGCCGCCTTCCTCCGTCAAGCTCGTGGGGGTAACTGTTCTCCAACCTCTCAGCAAGTCCAACTGTGTCCATCAATGAGCGAATACGTTTACGCATCTCGCTTTTGTCGCTGTAAATGTTGTTGACGATAAGAGGCTCTGCGATTAGTTCCCAGACTGAGAGGCGGGGATTAAGGCACGAGTACGGGTCTTGAAAGACTATCTGTACACGCTTTCGTAACGCTTTCATTTCTGAGGGTGATGCTTTCGTTACGTCAGTGTAGCCGTCATCGTTCGCATTCTTCAGGAGGACTTTCCCCGATGTGCTGTCGAGCAAGCGTATCAAGCAGCGTCCCAGCGTTGACTTTCCGCACCCTGATTCGCCGACAAGCCCCAATGTCTCACCCTTCATTATCTCGAAGCTGACATCATCAACCGCGTGAAGCATTCCTCTTTTCGTCGCAAAATACTTCTTCAGGTTCTCAACGCGGATATATGCTCCGTCCATTTACATCGCCTCCCCATTCATGAA
>JAFRSL010000170.1 GCA_017427625.1 Synergistaceae bacterium
TGTCAACATATCCCAAGTCCGTAATCCTAAGTTCAGGTATAACGCTCAGGCATAAGAACGACAAAACCATGAACGGGTGCGGGATTTTCACACCGAGTGTCTCTGCGGCATTCTCCATTTTTGCAAGCTGGGCGCAGACTTCTTCAGGACTAAGGTAGCTCATCAGCCCTCCAATCGGCAGCGCAAACGAGGCTTTCAGTTCCCCGCCCTCAGAGACGACGAGACCGCCTCCCATTTCAGCAAGCCCGTGAAGTGCCGTGATTATTGACGCATCGTCAGCACCGGCAACGACGAAATTATGCGCATCATGTGCAACACTTGAACCTACAGCACCCCGCATTATTCCCAGACCTTTCACGAAGCCGACACCAAATCTCCCAGTGTCCCTGTGGCGTTCAAGGACGACGATCTTCGCAATGTCATTCTCAGCGTCGGGAACAACGTAGCCGTCAGAAACTTTTGGCTTTACTTGAAGCGTCCGTGTAATCACAGTTCCTTCTGTTACACCAATTACATTCATTGCCGAGCCTTCGGACTTTATGCGGAGCTGTTCGACTGTTGGGACTTTCTTGACCTTCACGCGGGTAACGGGTGCGAGATGTTCAGCGTCATTAACGGCGAACACATCATCATCACGTACAACCTGCAATCCCCTCTTCCAGACCGAATGAACCTTGAATGCCTCGTCCATAGTATCAGAGTCAAGAATCGTGAAGTCAGCAATCTTTCCCGGAGCGATTATCCCCCTGTCGTGAAGCCTGAAATATTCGGCGGGGCTTAACGTTACCATTCTAAGGGCTGTGAAAGGATTGAGACCGTCGCTAATCATTATCCTCATCTTCTCGTCCATGTGTCCGCGTTCAAGCAAATATCTCGCCGTAATGTCATCGCTCACGGCCATGCAGCGGGCAGCGTTGAGGGGATTTTCTTTGACGAGGGGAAGAAGAGTTTTCAGGTCAAGGAAACTTGCACCCTCACGAATCATGAGCCACATTCCGCGTGAAAGTTTTTCCCTTGCTTCATCGAGAGTCGTGCATTCATGGTCGGAGTCTATTCCAGATGAGAGGTATGCGCAAAGCTCCTTCCCCGAAACTCCCGGAGCATGTCCCGTCAAAGGAACGTCCCCGGCCGCGAGAATTTTCCCCCAAGCCTCCGGGTCTCCGGCTATCACCTTTGGAAAGTCCATCATCTCGCCCAGATGCTGAGTCATCTTTCGGTCAAACATAGACTTCATGGCCGTCATGTCAAGTTCCTCGTAGGGTGTCTCAAGGTCTGAGGCCGGTACACATGAAGGTGCACCGTAGAATATATCAACAGGAAGCCCCTGCGATGCCCTGAACATGTATTCAAGCCCCGACATTCCGAGAGCATTGCTGATTTCGTGGGGGTCGGCCATTACTGTTGATGTACCGTGAAGCGCGGCTGTGTAAGCAAATGCCTGCGGGGTCATCATAGTGTCCTCAATGTGAATGTGCCCGTCAATCATTCCCGGAATTACGGCTCGTCCCTCAGCGTCAAAGTTCACGAGGCCGGAATAATTCTGCCCGATTCCTGCGATTTTGCCGGAGTATATGGCGATGTCGGCAGGTTCGTATTCCTGAGTGAAAATGTTTGCGACTCTAGCGTTGTGGATAACGAGGTCGGCGGGGATCTCTCCTCTTGCGGCGGCGGCTAAACGGTTCATGATTTCTTCCTCTCCTTGAAGATGAATAACTTGCTGGCTACGTAGTTCAGTATTATCACGATAATGTTCGAGACTGTCTTGACGATAACGTCGTTAAGGCCGAGAAGGTCAGCAAAAATATACATTATTGCGACATCGAGAAGCCCCGTTGCTATCCTGCACGCGAAGAAGTAAACAGCCTCGAAGAATACTCTGATGAATGATGTAGTCTTGCTCTCGAAAACGTATTTCCTGTTCGACCAGTACGAGAAGAATACGGAGACAGTCCAAGCTATTATTGTTGACGTTACAACCGAGAGGCCGAACGCACGCGAGACCGCCCAGTATGTAGCGATGTCAATAAGAGTTGCGAGGACTCCGAATATTCCGTAAAGCATGAGCTGCTTGAAGTTCATTGTGTACTAAAACTCCTTGCGGTGAAAGTTTTTGCCTGACTATTCTAGCACAGTATATCTTCCGGCCATGTCAGCAATAAGACCCTCGCCCTCAAGACTCATCAGTGCCATGCTCACAGCCATTACATCAAGCCCACTCTCAGAAATAAGTTCGTCGTTAGTTCTTCCGCCCTGCCTCTGGATCAGTGAGTATATTATCTTCTCGTCATCACTGAGATTTAATTCTGGCCTTTCATTCCCTGAAGCCTCGTTATCTTCGCCGAAGTCAATGGAAATTTCGCGCCCTCCTGTTATAGTGCTGATGAAGTCGTTTATGTTCTTGAGCAACGTGGCCTCTTTCTCGTGAATGAGAGTATTGCTTCCTGTGCTTGTATCATCGACTATTCGTCCAGGTATCGACCACAAATCGCGGCCTAATTCTCTTGCAATCCTTGCCGTGTGCATTGCCCCGCCGTCTTCAGGGGACTCAGCGACTACTACGTGTGCTGAAATCGCGGCAATAAGCCTGTCGCGTTCTGGAAATCTCCAAGTGTTACCGTCTGTCCCGAAAGGATACTCGCTGACCCACGCGCCCCTCTCAAGGATCCTAGCGAACAAATCACGATTCTCAACTGGATATGTCCTGTCGAGTCCAGTACCGAATATTACGACAGTCGTCCCGTTCTCCGAGAGAGTTCCTCTGTGTCCGGCTGTGTCGATTCCTTTTGCGCCGCCGCTGACGGTGATTATGTTGGCCTTTGCGAGAGCCTTGCCCAAATTTTCGGCAACATTTTCAGCATAATGTGAGCATTTTCGTGTACCTACTATTGCGATTGAAGGGAGGGAGATATTAACGTTGCCTTTGATGTAGAGTCCAATGGGAGGTTTCTTCAGGTCAAGGAGTTTTGCGGGGTAATCGAGAGATTTTGACGTTATGAATCTCGCACCGAAAGCATATATTCGTTCGTCTTCTTTTTCCGCCCAACCTGTAGAAAGGTATCCAGAAAGGCGTTCCATCATTCTCCCTGTGAGTCCGAGTTCGTGCCATATAGCTCCGGATTTCCATAACTCATCAGGATCATGCTCTGAACATAAACGTGTGAATGCTGTATGAGGGGCATTTACGGCGTTAAGGAGAAGCCCGGCTTTTGTGATGCTGTCCACGAAAATTTCCTTCCTCCCTATTTTTTTATGCTATTATGGGATAACAACTTCTAAAATTCAAGAAGGGAGAGAAAAAGTCATGTCAACAAATACAGAAAATACGTACGAATCAGTGAGCAAAGAAACATTTGATGCCCACATTCAGAGGGTAGACCAGAGATTTGAGTCGCAGGAAAAGCTTTTTGTCGAAAAGTTAGACAAAATGCAGACAGTCTTCGACGAACGGCTGGATAAAATGCAGACAGTCCTCAACGAGCGGCTGGACAAAATGCAAGCAGTCTTTGAGCGGTCTCAAGCACAATTTGAGCGAACGATAGAAAAGAGTGTTGCTGAGTTGAGCGGAGAAGTCAAGGCCATGAACGCTAGGTTGGACACGATGCAGCAGCAATATTCGTGGAAGATCGGCTGGCTTGGGACAGTATTCACTTTCTGCGGGGCTGCGCTGGCAGTGTACCCATTATTGAGCCAGTATCTTACCCCTCAATGGATAATGGCGACGTTTGGGGTTGGCGGCTTGGGAATTTTGCTGTTATCATTGCGCCATAAATAAACGAAGGAAGGTTATAATTGTGAACAACGAAAAGCGATTCTATATCACGACACCTATATATTACGTCAACGATATACCCCACATAGGCCACGCATACACAACGACAGCCTGCGACACAATTTCACGTTACAAGCGTATGAAGGGCTATGATGTTTTCTTCCTGACCGGTACGGACGAACATGGCCAGAAGATTCAGGCAGCGGCTGAGGCAAAAGGTGAGACACCTCAGCAGTTGGTTGACAGGATTCACCAGACGTTCCGCGATTTGTGCAAACTCCTCAACGCGAGCAATGACGATTTCATTCGTACGACTGAGGACAGGCATATCCGCGCGGTTCAGGCAATTTTCAGCAAGCTGATCGAGAAGGGGGACATCTACAAAGGCACTTACTCCGGCTACTACTGTGTCCCCGATGAGACCTACGTCCCCGAGAACGCGATGGGTCCCAACAAAACCTGCCCGGACTGCGGCCGTCCCCTCACCATAATGGAGGAGGAGAGCTATTTCTTCCGCGCCTCAAAGTATGTACCTCAGCTCATTGAGTATTACGAGACCCATCTCAAGGCCGTAATGCCTGAAACCCGTTACAACGAGATAATGAGCTTCCTCAAAGGCGGAGTACGCGACCAGTCCGTAAGCCGTACAACACTCAAATGGGGGATTCCTGTTCCGGGCGACGAAAAGCATGTCATATATGTGTGGTTCGACGCGCTCGTGAATTACGTTACGGCGGCCGGATACCTCGATGACCCCGAGAAGTTCGCGTATTGGTGGCCTCACGTCAGGCACATGGTGGGAAAGGACATTATCCGCTTCCACTGTGTAACATGGCCGCTTCTTTTGATTGCAATGGGCGTGAATGTTCCTGTTGAGATTTTTGCTCACGGCTGGTGGACTGTTGACGGTGAGAAGATGAGCAAGTCGAAACACAATGTCGTTGACCCGTTCAAAATGGTTAAAGAGTACGGACTTGACCCGTTCAGATATTTTCTTCTCCGTGAAGTTCCGTTTGGGAATGACGGCGATTTCTCCGAGCTTGCGTTAGTCAGCAGGATTAATTCAGACCTCGCTAA
>JAFRSL010000171.1 GCA_017427625.1 Synergistaceae bacterium
GTTCCGCCCGCAAGGACTGAGACAGCGACGGACTAGACACAGTTTCAAAAGGGACAACACCAAACAGCGTTGCCCCTCTTTTTTTAAGCCCGAACTTCAACTCCGTGTAATTTCTTCCCTGTACCAAACTCGTAACAGCTCCTGAAATTCCCCTCCACCATATCGCGGACATCTTCTGCCGTATAGAAAGCCGTGTGCGGACTCAGTATCACATTCGGGAATGAGCGCAGCATTGCAAGTTTCGGGTTCACCATCACTTCGCCCATCAAGTCATAATAGTACAGGCCGTTCTCGAACTCCACGACATCAAGCGCAGCCCCTCCGAGCCTTCCCGACTCAATCCCCCAAATCAGTGCCTCAGAGTCAACCAGCTTTCCGCGCGCAGTGTTGATGATGTATGCACCGAGCTTCATCTTCTCGATTGCTTCACGGCTGATTATGTGGTAGTTGTCATCGTTGGCGTTCATGTGAAGGGTGATTATGTCAGACTCACGGAACAGCGTATCACGGTCAACATACTCTGCGAATTTTTTGGCCGTCTCGTTCTCGTAAACGTCATACGCGAGTATCCTGCAGCCAAATCCAGAGAGGTGCTGAATCACGGTCGTGCCTATTCTCCCCGTACCCATTACTCCGACTGTACACATCGAGAAATCACGGCCTAGCTTGTTCTTGAGTGAGTAATCCTGAAGTTCAGCACGTTTCAGAATGTGCGCAAACCTCCTCACGCTCGCAAGCATCAGCATGATCGCATAGTCAGCAACTCCCGTAGGCGGATATGTAACCGTGTCAACCTTCAGCCCAAACTCACGCGCTGCCTCAAGGTCAACATGGTCGTATCCAACCGAGCGAAGAAGTATGTACTTCACCCCGACATTGTGGAAAGCCTCAAGGACTTTCCGGGACATGTCGCAGGGAGTGCAGCTCATTCCGTCGCAGCCTGATGCTAGGGCAATGTTCTTGTCGTTCGGGTAATCGGTCGTGTACGTGAAGTCGATGCCATACTTTTCCTTCATCTCGCGGCAAAAGTGAAGCTCGTCATACTCCCTAAGTGCGTAAAAGCAAATCTTCATGGCCTCAGAGCCTCACTTCCAGTAGTCCAGCTTCTCTGGGTCAAGCCCTATTGATGAGGCGTGAAACTCGGGGTTCTTGCCCTCACGCTTCTGCTTCTCGTAGTCAGCCAGTGCCTTGATAACGAGACTTCCTCCAACCATTATGCAGGGAATGTTAATGAGTGCCATTACCCCCATCAATATATCAGCGATAGCCCAAGCATCAGCCATCGGCATTATCGCGCCAACAAGAACCACAATCGCGCATACCACTCTGAATGATGACATGAATGACTTTCCGGGCATCTTCTTTCTGTTGATGTAGGCGAGAGCGTTGTCGACATAGAAGAGATTTCCGAGAAGTGTCGTGAATGCGAATAGAACCATCGTTACGGTGATGAAGTACGGCCCGAACTCGCCCAATACCGCGAACATTGACTGCTGTACGTACTGCGCCCCTGCGATCTCCTTCGATATAGGAACGCCCGACATCAGGCACATGAAAGCAGTTGCTGTGCAGATGAGTATGGTGTCAATGTAGACCGAGAGCATCTGAATCAATCCCTGCTTTACGGGGTGGGTAGTGTGAGCTGCAGCGGCGGCGTTTGGTGCTGAACCTACACCGGCTTCGTTGGAGTAGAGTCCGCGCTTTATGCCGTAGACGAGGCATGAGCCTGCAATCCCGCTCCCTATTGCCTTGAAGTTGAAGGCATCGGAAAATATCATGCTCAGTACGGAAGGGAGCATGTCGATTTTCATGATCATAATCACGATTGCCGCGATGACGTATACGACTCCCATAACAGGAACGAGAAGCCCCGTAACGCGTACAATCCTCTTCGCGCCGCCGAAGAGACACCAGCCCGCAATCAGAGCAGTAACCAGACCGATAATGAGCGGGGTCGTGCTCTCATTGTAGAATGGGTAAACCGAGAATGTTGACTGAAGGTTGTACGATGCCAGAGCGTTGAAGCCGAAAGCATACGTTGCGATTAGCGAGATGCAGAATATCACCGCGAGTACCTTGCTGTGTATTATCCCCTCAATGTAGTACGCCGGGCCGCCATAACTTCCGCCCTTCTCCTTGTCCTTCTGCTTAAAGATTTGTGCTAACGTGCTTTCAGCGAGTGCGCTTGCCCCTCCGAGAATCGCGAGCACCCACATCCAGAACACAGCCCCTGGGCCTCCGAGACATATTGCGGTCGATACCCCGATGATGTTGCCTGTTCCGACGCGCGAGGCTGTTGAAACCATGAGTGTGCCGAACGATGATACAGCGTTTTTGTCGTCTGGACGCTCGCCCATTATTCTCATCGACTCGAAGCAGAGTCTGACCTGCGCGAATTTCGACCTGAACGAGAAGTAGAGGCCGCCGAGAGTAAGGACGACGATTAGAACTGGGTAATACAAAAAGCTGTCAACTGCGTCGAGAATTGCTGATAGTTCCTGCATAACAGTGAATCCTCCTTTGAATGTAAATAGGGTAATTTGTGATATTATACACAAACTATAGCTATAAACTATACAGGGGGAATGTAAAATGTCATCGGTTGCAGTAGCAGGTTCACTAAATATTGATTTAGTTATACGCGCACCACATTGCCCGCAAAAAGGCGAGACAGTTGTAGGCGGTGCATTCGGTATGGCCGGAGGAGGCAAAGGCTCTAACCAAGCATTAGCGGCGGCTAGGCTTAGTGCGAAATCACACATTATAGGCTGTATAGGCAGTGATGATTTCGGAAGAAAGCTAAAGAATGTACTCACTGAAAACGGAGTAGACTGTTCACAGCTTCACACTATGAAGAACGCTCCGACTGGTACAGCAGTAATAACAGTAACAGATGACGGCAACAACTCGGTAATAATCTCGCAGGGAGCAAATTCACTTCTTGATGACGACGCAATGATGAAAGCGGCTGACGTATTCGAGTCATCAGATGCGGCGTTGTTCCAAATGGAGAGTCCCGCGAAAACTGTAGCGGCCGGATTGAAGCTGTCGAGGCGACACGGCTGTAAAACGTTCTTGTCAGCAGAACCGCCGTTCTCACTTCCCGCAGAGGCTTGGGAAAACATCGACTACCTCATTCTTAATGAACGGGCATTGAGTTTCTACGCTGGCCGAAAGCAACACAAGTCAGTCGAAGAAATGGCAAACGAGATTCTCACGAGGGGCGTTAAGTGCCTCGCTGTAACTCAGAGCGCAAAAGGAGGAATGATCTTCGTGAAAGGCGGGGATCATTTTTCATTTGATGCGTTCAACATTCGTGCAGTCGACAACACGGGCGCAAGGGACGCTTTCTGCGCGGGCTTCTGTGTCGGACTCTGTGAAGGTATGCCGCTGAAGAGAGCCGCAAAATTCGCTGCTGCCTGCGGTGCTTTGGCGTGTACGAAAATCGGGGCGCACCCTTCAATGCCTTGGCGACATCAAGTCAGTGCATTGCTCGGTGAAGCTGCCGATGATGAATATGAGCTTTAATCTTCCTAAAATATAAGGAGGCTTTATACATATCATGGAAGGCTACAACTATCTGTTGAGTCTTTGCGTTATTCTCATGTCGACAAAAATCTTCAGCATTCTTTCACGCCGCGCGCAACTTCCCCAAGTTGTCGGCGCATTGATGGCGGGATTGTTCTTCGGGCCTGCTGTTCTCGGAGCATTGACACAGCATTTCTTCGGGGTACAATTCTGCCTGATGCCCTCTCAGCTTCTCTCAAGAATGGCCGAGCTAGGCGTAATCGTGATAATGTTCACCGCCGGAATGGAGACGAACATTGACGAGCTGAAAGAGTCAGGGCTTGTGGGCTTCGTTGTGGCATTGCTGGGAGTTGTCGTGCCTCTCGGAATGGGCGCGGGAATGATGTACATCTTCAAGCCTGGTATATCCTTCCCGTCAGCAATATTCATCGGCGCGGTACTGACAGCTACATCGGTCTCAATCACTGTCGAAGCGTTGAAGGAACTCGGAAAGATGTCAACGAAGGTCGGAAACACGATACTTGCGGCGGCATTGATAGACGATATTCTCGGCTTGATATGCTTGACGCTCGTAACGGGAATCGCCGGCGGAGACACGAACATTGCGCTTGTCCTCGTGAAAATCGTGGGCTTCTTCGTTTTCATAGCTGCTGCCGGGTACGTCTACAACAAGTTTATGAAGTGGTCAGACCGAGTTCAGGCCGAACGTAATCTCAGGCGTTATCCTGTCATGGGGTTCGCAATGTGCCTGTTCATAGCATGGGCGGCTGAGGTTGTCTTCGGGATTGCTGACATTATCGGGGCATTCGCGGCCGGAATGATCATCGCAATGTCGCCTAAAGGTCAGTACATCGCCAGCAAGTTCGACACGATAGCATACTTGCTTTTAACGCCGATATTCTTCGCCAACATAGGGCTTGAGGTTACGCTTCCTGAGTTTTCGAGCGAGGTTGTTGTCTTCACAATCGCAATCGTAATCGTGAGTATAGTCTCAAAACTTTTCGGCTGCGGATTTGGTGCTAAGGTATGCGGTTTCAGCATGAGGCAAAGCTACCAGATAGGTCTCGGAATGGTATGCAGGGGAGAGGTTGCGCTTATCGTTGCGGGGAAAGGTGTGGCAATGAATCTCGTTGACGAGAGCGAGTTAGGGCCGATTATCATCATGATAATAGTCTGCACGATAATCACGCCTATATTCCTTAAGGGTGCATTCAAAGGAACTGAAGACGAGGCCGGAACAACGGTGTTCGAGGACAGGTTCATGCTTGAGGAACAGGCTGACGAAATCGAGGAAGACCTCTATCGAAGGAGAAGCCTCCTGTCGCGCTAAGTGCAAGTCAAACCATTGCCCTCCGTTGAAATACTCAGCGGGGGGTAATTATTTTCCTGAATAACAATTCAACCGTACTTTAAGTGTAAAATCCCATCAATTTCTCTTGAGGAGGGAAAAACTATGCAGAAGAAACTAGGATTTGGTCTCATGCGTCTACCCGTGTTCAATCCTGACGACATGACGACGGTTGACATCGAGCAGGTCAAGCGAATGGCGGACTACTTCATCGCAAACGGCTTCACGTATTTCGACACGGCCTACATGTATCACGATTACAAGAGCGAGTCTTCACTGAGGCAGGCAGTGGTGGAGCGTTACCCGAGAGATTCATTCACGGTTGCGACGAAGATGCCTCTTGCGCTCATGAAGTCCGGCGAGGACAACGCAAAGATTTTCGAGGCACAGAAGAAGAATGTGGGAGTTGATTTCTTCGACTACTATCTTCTCCACAACATGACGCTCGAACAGTACGAACGCGCAAAGAAGTGGGGAACAATCGAGTACCTTGAGGAGAAGCGGAAGGCTGGGGAGATTCGCAAGCTAGGCTTCAGTTGCCACGACACGGCGGAGAACCTCGCAAAGATTCTTGACGACCACCCGGGATTTGACTTCGTTCAGCTGCAGATAAACTATCTCGACTGGGACAATGCAGGAGTGCAGAGCGGAGAATGCTACCGAGTTGCTGAGGAACATGGGCTGAAAGTTACCGTCATGGAACCCGTGAAGGGTGGAACATTGGCTGTCATACCTGACGAGGCTGACAAGTTACTGCGCTCGATTCACCCTGACTGGGAGCCTGCACATTGGGCGATAAAGTTTGTTGCGAGCCTCCCGAACGTTCAGACGGTTCTGTCGGGAATGAGTACGTTTGAGCAGCTCAAGAGCAATGTTGACGCGATGAATGACTTTACTCCGTTCAACGATGAGGAACGCGAGGCCGTAATGAAAGCCGCCGAGATTATACGGAAGTGGTACGCAATCCCGTGTACTGCGTGCCGTTACTGCGTCGAGACGAACAAATGCCCGCGAAATATCCCGATACCCAACTACTTCGCGCTCTACAACGCCGCAAAACAGAGAGACCCTGAGAGCGTGCCCGGAGGCTTCCTGATTGAGCGCATATACTACGGAAACCTCGTGAATGACGGCTACGGCAAGGCAAGCGCGTGCGTGAAGTGCAGGAAGTGCGAGAAGGTCTGCCCACAGCACTTGAAGATCGCGGACTTCCTCGTTGATGTCGCGGATTTTCTGGAGATTGACATGGCCGAAGCTCTGGCTAATCTTCACCCAAAGAAGGACTAAAATTTTTGCCTCCCCGTGTAATTGCATGAGGAGGCATTTTTGACGTTTCAACGAAGAAGATGCCTGCCTCAAAA
>JAFRSL010000172.1 GCA_017427625.1 Synergistaceae bacterium
CCCAAGGTGATACGGGGTGCTTGTTGGACTTTGATTTTCCTTCACCGCCGCCCATAGGGTGATCCACTGGGTTCATGACCATTCCGCGAACTACCGGCCTGCGACCCTTCCAACGAGTTTTTCCGGCCTTGCCCCATGAGATATTGTCGTAGTCTTCGTTGCCGACCTGCCCGACCGTAGCCATGCACTCAAGAAGAACGAGCCTTAATTCGCTGCTTGGCATTCTGATATAGGCATACTTTCCTTCTTTTGACATGAGCTGCGCGGAAGTACCTGCCGACCTCACGAGTTTTGCGCCTTGACCGGGCTGAAGCTCGATGTTATGGATAACCGTACCGACCGGAATATCCTTCAGCTTCAACGCATTGCCGGGAGTGATGTCGCTTTCAGGGCCTGAGAAGATTACATCGCCGACGTTGAGGTCTTTGGGCATGATAATGTAACGCTTCTCGCCGTCAGCATAATTCACGAGGCCAATGCGGGCGTTGCGGTTAGGGTCATACTCGACTGTTGCGACTTTTCCGGGAATGCCGATCTTGTCGCGCTTGAAATCTATAATTCGGTAAGCTCTCCTGTGTCCGCCTCCGATGTGGCGCATGGTAATCCTTCCGGTATTATTGCGGCCGCCATGCTTGCGGAGATGAACGACTAGCGAGCGTTCCGGTTTGTCTGCCGTAATGTCCTCGCGCCCCTGAATGCTCATATGACGGCGGGCGGCTGTATACGGCTTGAACTGTTTGATTGACATGTTCCTATTCTCCTACTTTATATCGAAGCACCCTCGAAGAACTCAATGTGCTGATCCGGCTTGAGGGCAACGATCGCTTTCTTCCACGAGCGTGTGTAACCTTTAGCCATTCCGCGCCTTCGGAGTTTTCCCTTAACGTTGATTGTGTTCACCGAGTCTACTTTGACGCTGAAGACTTCCTCAACGGCATTGCGAATCTGAATCTTGTTCGCGCTCTTGTGGACTTCAAACGTGTACTTGTTCATCGCCATGAGTGAGCTTGATTTCTCCGTGATTACCGGGCGAATTATTATGTCATGAGCAGTCAGATTCATTTCGAATATACCTCCTCAATTTTCGCTACGACTTCGGGAGTTACGATCAAGTTCTTGGCGTTAAGAATGTCGTATACGTTGATGCTTGCGATGTTGATGCACTTTGCGCCGGGCAAGTTCCTGACCGAGCGGGTAACGTTGAGGCCGTTGTTGTGGTAGATGACGAGTGTCTTACCCACGCCGAGAGCGTCAAAAAGCTGCTTGATAGCCTTTGTTGACGGTTTCTCGATAGCGTCAAAGCCTTTAACGACCGCCATCATTTCCTCGCGGACTTTGTCAGAAAGAACGCTCCTTAGTGCGAGTCTCATGACCTTCTTGTTGACTTTCTGATGATAGTCTCTAGGGTGCGGGCCGTGAGCTACACCGCCGTGTACCCAAATGGGCGACCTAGTGCTTCCCTGACGGGCGCGTCCTGTGTGCTTCTGCCTCCAAGGCTTCTTTCCGCCGCCTGAAACATCGCCGCGAGTCTTCGTGCTGTGAGTCCCCTGACGACAATTAGCGAGGTGAGCGACGACGACCTGATGAATCGCTGGCATATGTACAGGGACGTCAAAGACTGCCGACGAGAGTTCCATTTCACCGGCTCTGTCTCCGTTGAACTCATATACTTTTACGAAAGGCATAGTATTTTCCCCTCCTTATGCTTTCTTGTAGAGGGCAAGCAGGCTGTTTTTCGCGCCCGGTACTGCACCTTTAACCAGAAGTAAATTGTTCTCAACGTCAACGGCCATGACGGTAAGATTCTTCACAGTAACCTTGTCGCTTCCCATGTGGCCGGGCATTCTCTTTCCCGGAAATACTCTGCCGGGATACGAAATTGCACCGCTTGAGCCTCCGTGCCTGTGCTCGACGGAAGTACCGTGAGAGAACTGCTGACCGCCGAAGTGATGACGCTTGATTACGCCAGCGAAGCCTTTACCTTTGGAGATACCTTTGACGTTAATTTTCTCTCCAGCCTCGAAGATGTCAGCTTTGAGTTCCTGGCCGACTTCATAGCCTTTCACGTCATCAAGCCTAAATTCCCGAAGAGTTTTCTTGGGTTCAAGTTTGAGTTTCTCGAACATGACCCTTTGCGCTTTGGACAGCTTATGAGCCTTTGCAGCCCCGAAGCCGAGAAGAACGGCGGAATACCCGTTCTTTTCAGGGGTTCTCAGAGCAACGACAGAGCAGGGCCCGGCAAGGACGACCGTAACAGCTACGGCCAATCCTTCCGCGTCAAAGATCTGTGTCATTCCGAGTTTTTTCCCCAGAATCCCGATTGACATAATTGCTTTTCTCCTAACTAAAATTTAATCTGTATGTCTACGCCTGACGCTAAATTGAGCTGCATCAGCGCGTCCATAGTCCTTTGTGTCGGGTCGATAATGTCTATGAGCCTCTTGTGAGTCCTCATCTCGAACTGCTCTCTTGCATCTTTGTCCTTGTGGGGCGATTTCAGGATTGTGATTCTCCCGACCTCTGTAGGAAGCGGGATAGGCCCTGAAACTCTCGCGCCCGTTGACTGTGCTGTCTCTGCAATCTGAGCCGCTGAGATGTCGAGAACTCTGTGGTCAAAAGACTTCAGACGAATGCGGATTTTGCGTGCCATGATTATCGCCTTACTCGATTATCTGGGTTACGACACCCGCGCCGACCGTGTGTCCGCCCTCACGAACTGCGAAGCGGAGTCCTTCTTCCATCGCTATCGGCACGATGAGTTCGACCTCGAATGTTGCGTTGTCGCCGGGCATTACCATTTCGACGCCCTCAGGAAGCTTAATGTTTCCGGTAACGTCAGTCGTTCTGAAATAGAACTGAGGCTTGTAACCAGCGAAGAACGGTGTATGGCGGCCGCCTTCCTCTTTCTTGAGGACGTAAACCTCGCCTTTGAACTTCGTGTGAGGAGTAACTGTGCCGGGCTTTGCGAGAACCTGTCCGCGCTGGACCTCGTTCTTGTCGATGCCGCGAAGAAGTACGCCCACGTTGTCGCCTGCTTCTGCGCTGTCAAGGATTTTCCTGAACATTTCGAGCGATGTTGCGACGGTCTTCTGAGTATCCCTGCTCATACCAACGATCTCGACAGGCTCACCAGCGTTGATTACGCCGCGCTCAACACGTCCGGTAACGACTGTGCCGCGTCCTGAAATCGTGAATACGTCCTCAATGGGCATAAGGTAAGGCTAGTCGATCTCACGAACTGGGTCAGGAATGTAGTTGTCGCAAGCGTCCATAAGGTCGAAGATGGGCTTGCAGATGGGGTCGTCCTGTTTGCCTGTACCCTTCTCGAGAACCTCAAGTGCTGAACCGCGAATGATAGGAATGTCGTCTCCGGGGAACTCGTACTTGTTGAGGAGTTCGCGGACTTCCATCTCAACGAGGTCAAGAAGCTCAGGGTCGTCAACCTGGTCAGTCTTGTTCATGAAGACGAC
>JAFRSL010000173.1 GCA_017427625.1 Synergistaceae bacterium
CACGAGCGCGGGCAAGATGTACACGGCAAAAGTCTACTCAGAGATGAACTGGACGGCCTCATCTAATGTTGACTGGCTCACACTCGCTGACAGGAGCAAGAGCGGAGGCGCGGCAAACGGCGATGATTTCGTCTACACAGTTACGCAGAACACCACAGGCGCGACGAGGACGGGAACTATCACGGTTACCACTGAGGACAAGAAGACATACACGCTGACCTTCACGCAGTCGCCCTACGCCAACTAGCACACTGGTAAACTTCACGAAGCAACACGCGAAAAATGCCCCCTGTGATGAGCAGAGGGGTATTTTTTGACATAAGTCATCGTAAGTTTCCCCTTTATTGTGGCTGTAGAAACGCGGAGATTTTCCTGAATGCGTTAGTTCTGTGCGAGATATTATTCTTCGTTCGCGGGTCAATTTCGGCAAACGTGAGATTGTAACCGTCGGGGACAAATACGGGGTCATATCCGAATCCGTTGCTCCCCCTTGCCTCACGCGATATATTCCCATAGCAATAACCCTCAGTGATCAGCGTATACTCTCCCGGAACGCAGAGGCACAACGCCGCCGCAAATCTCGCCCTCCTGTCGTCAACTCCCTCAAGCTGTCCGAGAAGCCACGATGATTTGTCGCTGTCCTTCCCCTGAATTATCCGCGCTGAATACAATCCCGGCGCACCGTCGAGAGCGTCAACCTCAAGCCCGCTGTCATCGGCAAGGCACGGAAGCCCCGATTTTTCCGCCCACGCACGAGCTTTGAGCATTGCGTTTTCGGCGTAAGTCTTCCCGGTCTCGTCGACTATCATTCGTGAGATCTCTGGTGCAAAAATTATCTCGTCGGCAAATTTCACGCCCGCAACTTCCCGGATTATCTCGGTGAACTCTTTGTACTTCCCCTGATTCCCTGTAGCGATGATCAACTTCGCGAACATTTCTATGATTTCTTCGGGAGCTTCCAGATTGATGAGAGGTCTACCGTTCCGCCCGACTGCGGAGGCTTCGAGTCGATTAGGAATCTAACCTGCGAGATTGGGGAAAAATTTTCCTGCATTGTGCGGAGTATTCCGGTTATGAGAAGGAGTGATTTCTGCTTTCCCATTGCGTTGAGGGCTGAGGGAAACTGCCCCGGCATGTCAAGAAAAGCGGTCTCGCCGTTCCTGAAAACGTGGAGCAGTTTCATTTTGTCGGCATTAGGGACACCGCTCATCGCTAGAATCTCGTTTACAGCGTCCCTGATGTTGTCTTCATGTGTTCGCGCTAGAAAATTCTTCCTCGTCTCCATGAGCGCATCGTCCTTAACGTGGTAAAGATTCAGCGAAATCTGATGCACCTCTGCGCCGGAAGCAATGGCATTTCTTGCGCTTCGTTCGCGTTCCGACTCCTCGAAGTTCGACAAGTCCTCCTGATTCTCGATGCGGTTTTCGGGCTTCAAGAACAATTTTCGGTTGAGGAAGTCAACAACCCACGATGTCCCCAAATATCCCAAGACAAAGCACAGCAATATCACCCCCAAGAGCGACAGTACCCGCAGAAGAAGCGGTGTCGGTTTCCCCTCGTCGTAATCAACCGGCGCGGGTCGGGGTCTCTGCTGTTTAACCGTGCGTTTCTGGGCCTGAGCCATAGCCTGCTGTGCCTGCCTTCGCCTGTTTGGGACTTGCCTTCCTGAGTCGTTGCGTCTTACTGGCGGCATTTTCTTTTCACCTTACCTTATGTAGTTTGCGATTCCTTCGGACATTGCAGCTGCGATTCTCTGCTGGTACGGCTGTGTCATGAGAAGTCTGGACTCGTTTGCGTTTGTTACGAACCCAATCTCAAGAAGCACCGCCGGCATTCCCGCGCCCCTCAATACGAAGAAGGGAGCCTGTGCAACTCTCCTCATTTGAAGGCCGCCTCTTACCCCAGCGTTGTAGAGCATGGCCGCGAAGTCTGTGCTCTCGGAAATCTTGTTGTTCTGCTGCATGTCGCCCAATATACGCAGTAACATCTCCGTCCTTCTGTCAACATTCGCCGTGTCCATGCCCTTGCCCTCGACGTACTCCCTGTTCTCGATTTTGGCGAGGTTCATTGCGTCTTTGTCGGTAGGAAGTGCCATGATGTAAATCTCGAAGCCCGTCATTGAGTTCTTGTTGGGGAGGGCGTTGACGTGGACGCTCACGAATAAGTCAGCATTTACATTGTTGGCAATGTCGGTGCGTTCCTGCAACTTCAGGTAAATATCCGTGTCCCTCGTCATGACTACGTTGTAGCCCTTTGCGGTCAAAGCTCTCTGAAGCTCAAGCCCGACGGCAAGGTTCACGTCCTTTTCGCGCACGCCGTTGTCCATAGCTCCGGGGTCTTTTCCGCCGTGTCCCGGGTCGATGACGATCGTCTTCCGGCCATTGTTGACCCTTCCCAGCCTCTGCGCTGCCTGTGAGCTTGTGGGGATTGTTATCGTGCTTGGAGGCGTGAGGACTGCGGGAGTCCTTGATGGCGCAGGTTCAGGGCTTGGATTGCTCGTTATGACGGGGTCAGGTCTCCTTCGAGGTGTTGAGGGAATCGGAGTCTGCGCTGTCTGACTTTGCGGGACTTGTCCGGGAAGCTGAATGTTCGTCTCAACTTTCTTCGGTGAAGTTCCGATTATGTTTGCTTCCTCTGGGTAGAAGAAATCGAACACTATACGGCGCGGATTATTGAGGACGAGTTTTTCGGCCTTAGTGATTCCCTTAGGCGTGAAAACTAGGTCAACACCGTCAATCCCTGCCTTAATCTCTGCGTTCACGTTCGACGCGAAAGGCGAGGCTACACCTGCGGAGTTTTCGAGGCTCGATGAGAAAAGCGCGTGAAGTTTTCCACCGTCCATGAAGACTTGAGGGTCTGAACCGTCTTCGGCCATGATTACGGCGCGGATCTTCTTGTGAGTCCCCTCTTGCGTCGTCCATCGTATGACCTGAATCGTTCCGCTGTAATTTTCACCCTTCTCAGTCTTGCTGTCGTCAGGCTTGAAAGTTTCCATTCGGGGCTGTGATTTCCCCGATGATTTTTTCGCTGACGGCTTGACAGTTTGCGACGATGCGACCATAACAGGAGCTGTCTCTTGTGATGAGGCTGTGATCGCGGGCTGCTCCTGCTGAACTTGAGGAATTTGTGCTGTCTGGGGTTTTGTCCTTGCGTTTGATGTCCTGTTGAGGATAGCGTCAATGTCGATGGCTGGCTCCGGCTTCTTTGCCTGAGACGGTGCGGGCGTTGGCTCCTCAAATTCCCCGAAGTCCCTCGCGCTTGCAGGAGTAGCGGTGTAACCTGAAATCTTGGCGAATCTCAGGCGGTTTGACACACCTTTCCCTACGACAGTCTGGAACAATGCCGCTGTGCTTTGAGCGTCGAGCCAGAGTTTCCCGTTCCTCTCGAAAGGCGCAGAGTAAAGCGGGACAATGGCATAACCGTGCCACCCAGCCGCAGCTCCTTCCGAGATTCTGAGCTGTGCATTTCCACGAGTAAGCAAAAGCTCTTCGCCTGAACGCCGAACAGTGAATCCCAGCAATTTCCCTGCGTCCTCAACTGAAACGCAGAGAGTCGAATTGTTGTCGATTGAGGGGACAGCACCGACATTCCCGCTGCCCCTGTAGAGCATAGCATCAGCATAGGCGCACGCACATAACATCAGAACGAGCGCAATGCCGTATAAAAACCTTCGCATAAATTACTCGCTGTCCTCTAAAATCTGGTCAAGCTCAAACAGATTAGACACGTCGAGAAGCAATATCAGCCTGTCATCTGCCGGTTTCGCAACCCAGAGTACATATCTTCTGTCTATTGCTGATGATAATTTCGTTGCAACTTCAAGCTGTGAGTCGTATATCGTCAAGACTTCGCGCACCGAGTTCACGATCATTCCGAACGTTACCTCATTGACCGCGATGACTACGATTCTTGCCTCGTCAGTGAGAGGGTGTCCGGCCATTCCGATTTTCAGGTGCATGTCGAATACAGGGACGATCGTACCGCGAAGGTTAATCACGCCTCTGATATATGCCGGAGCGTTTGGGACTCTCGTGATGAATGAGGGGACGCGGACGATTTCGCGCACCATGTTCACGTCAACGCCGAAATTCTCAAGTCCCAGCTTGAAGACAAGGTTTATATGTTCCTCGCCGAGAGACTCAACGTCAATATCCCTGAAATCCTGATTAACTTCTTTTTTTACTGGTTCGTCAGCCATTAAAATTTCGCCTCTTTTTCTCTGTGAATTATTGTTGAATGGAGATATTTTATCCCCCGCCCTATATTAGCATACAGAGCGGGGATATTCAGGCGGCAAGTTTCTGGATTATTCTTCTTCCGCCGCCATTTCAGCGAGTTTTACCGCGCCCATTATGCCCTGATTCCCGTTGAGTGCTGCGGGGGAAACGTAAGCGTTCATGTTGCGGAGTTCCTTCGTGCTGATGTATTCGTTGATGTACTCAGCGAGATACTTTCTTATCAGCGGGAAGAGCTGTGTCTGGCTCATAATTCCGCCGCCGAGAATGATCTTCTGCGGACTGAGTACAAATGTGATGTCGGTGAGTGCCTGAGCGATGTACTTTGCCTCAAGCTCCCAGACTTCCGGCATGTCAGCGAGGTCTTTTCCGGGCTTGCCCCAACGCTCCTGAACTGCCGGGCCGCTCGCCATTCCCTCGAAACATGCGCCGTGTGATGGGCAATGACCTTTGTACTCGTCGCCCTCAACTCTGGCCATGATGAGGTGTCCTGCCTCCGGGTGAAGCATTCCGTGAATGAGGTTTCCGCCTGACATTGCGCCCATTCCGATCCCTGTGCCGATTGTGAAGTAAACCGCGTCAGTGAGTCCCTTCGCGCAGCCCCACGTAGCTTCGCCGAGAAGTGAGCCGTTCACGTCCGTGTCGAACCCTATGGGGATTCCGAGAGCTTCCTTCATCGTCTGAACCATCGGGTAATTACGCCACGGGATTTTGGGGGTATTGAGGATATTCCCGTAAGTCTTTGCGCCTTTGCGGACATCAACAGGCCCGAAACACGCTATTCCGAGCGCCTTGATCTTGTCATCTTCTGGAAGTTCAGGAGCGATTTTTGCCTTAAAGTACTCGATGACTTTGGGCATTGTCTCGTCAGGTGTAGTTGTAGGGATTGACTCCTGATCCAGAATTACGCCGTTTTCGTTGCCGATAGCGCAGACCATTTTGGTCCCGCCGGCTTCTAATGCTCCGTATAACATATTAGCTGAACAACCTCCCAAAAAATCCCTTCTGCTTCGGTGCTGTTACTGTTTCTTCTTTCACTTCGGCTTTAGGGGATTCAGTCTTGAATTTCGACAGGTCAACATTCCTCACATTTCCGCGTAAAGGCAGAATGCTCTTCGGGTTCACTGAGAGTTCGTCAACGCCCCACTTCAGGAAGTCTTCCGTAAGCGTCGGGTCAGCACCAAGTTCACCGCAGATTCCGACCCACGTGTTATGCCTGTGTCCTGCCTCGATTGTCTCACGAATGAGCCTGAGGACAGCGGGGTGATGAGTGTTTGCGAAAGGCTCAAGGCTCGCGCTCTGGCGGTCGATCGCACATGTATACTGAGTGAGGTCATTAGTTCCGAGTGAGAAGAAGTCAACCTCCTCCGCAAGCTCATCAGCGCACAAAGCGGCGGCGGGTGTCTCAATCATTATGCCGATCTCGTACTTTCCGATTGCCACGCCCTCAGCCTCAAGTTCCTTCTTGCACTCGTTGAGGATTTCCTTGCACTTCTGGACTTCCCAGCGGGAGATTATCATCGGGAACATTATTCCGAGATTACCGAACGCTGAAGCACTCAGCAATGCCCTCAACTGACGCTTGAAGAAATCTGTCCTCGTTAGGCAGATTCTCACAGCCCTGAAACCGAGCGCGGGGTTTTCCTCTTTTTCGAGGTTCATGTAGTCGATCGTCTTGTCCGCGCCGATGTCGCAAGTCCTTATGATTACCAGACGCGGGGAAAGTCCTTCGAGTACCTGCTTGTAGGCGGCAAACTGTGCATCTTCTGTGGGGTCAGTCTTGCTGTTGAGGTAGACGAACTCAGAGCGGAAAAGTCCAACGCCTTCTGCGTCATTTTCGATTACGGCCTTGATGTCCTTAGGGCCGCCGATGTTGGCATAAAGTCTTACCTTCCTGCCGTCCTTCGTAACACTGGGCTGACCCTTGAGCTTCTGCAGCTCCTCTTCCTTGCGCTTGTCCTCAGCCTGCTTTGCTGAAAGCTCGTCAATAATCTTCTGTTCCGGCTCGATGTAGATGCAGGAGTTGTAACCGTCAAGAATTGCGAACTTTCCGTCCCAGTCGTCAGCAATATCGTGGCACTGAATCAGTGTCGGCCAGTTCATGCTACGGGCGAGGATTGCTGTGTGGCTGTTCGAGCTTCCGAGACGTGTAACGAGTCCGAGAAGAAGTGATTTGTCGAGCTTTACGGTTTCGGAGGGGGCTAGGTCTTCCGCAACGAGGATCGCAGGCTCTGTCCCCTGAAGGCTTGAAGTGTCCGCGCCGAAAAGCACATCGAGCATTGAGTTCTTGAGGTCGATAACGTCCGCGCTCCTTGCACGGAAATACTCGTCCTCCATCTCGCTGAACTGACGTGCTGCTTCGTCGAAAGCCTCACGCACAGCATATTCCGCCGTATGACCTTCAGCCATAATTTCCTTGCATGGGTCAATGAGGGTGTCTTCGTCGTCAAGCATCATAGCATGAGCCTCGAAGATTCCGGCGGTGTCCTTGTGTCCTGCCTTCATCTCCTTGTCATAGAGAGCGTTCTG
>JAFRSL010000174.1 GCA_017427625.1 Synergistaceae bacterium
AGCGTCAGATGCCGCCGCTGTTGCTATTGCCGCCGATGTTCCACATACACTCGTTGCGCTGGCTATCGTTATGACGAACGGGTCATTGTCGATTTTCAGAACCTTTCGGCCGAAGTACCACATAAAGATTATCACCAAAGGTGTTACACCCCACGCTATAGCGAGACCGTAAAGCCCGAAGTTCACGATGTTCGAGAAGAGGACTGAGAAGCCCATCACGACGAGACCGGTCTTGATATAATACTCGGTCTGAATTGCGGACTTCAAGAAGTCAGGGACACCGACAGTGTTCGACACGAGAAGCCCGATGAAGAGCGCGAAGAATGCCCACTCAAGGTAGCGGCTCGCCTCGTATTCCGCGCTGATGAGCCTCACTATCACCGCAAGAACGAAGAGTGCCGTGAAACCCGCAAAGAATCTCAGCGCACTTTCACCCTTCATCTTTGCGCCCGCCGTGAAGAGAACCGCAAGAACGACGAACGTCCTAGCAAGCCTCGACAACGAAGCATCGCTGAACTGCCCCGAGAGTTCCGAGAAGTTGTGCCACGTCTTGAAGCTGAACGCCGCGAAGTCAATCCCCGAAAGCGTTATTGCCAGACCCGCCGCAATCATGATGAAGCCGAGAATGTTCGCCGCAGAATCCTCCGATGAATACCACTTTTTGCCGACCATAAAAAAGCCTCCTGGATATAAAATATAGTATCTATGTTAAAGAAAAAACAAAGCCGGAAACGTCCATTCCCTACATGGCATCTCCGGCTCTTGTTTACACACACACAAAAACAGAGTGCCGCTCCTCACGTACACCCTGTTGGTTTCAGTCCTGTGTCTTTACTTTTACACTATCTGACGGTTGCAGGGGTACGCTGACATACACATCATGCAACACATCATCATAACTTCAACTGAACTCAGCATACCTTTCCGCCTCCTTTAAGGTGTAAATTTTTTGTTGCGGGAAATTCTATACCACGAAGGTATGTTTGTCAAGCTGTAGTACAATTAGCCCAACAAAATCAATCTCAGGAGAATTTTCATGACAGGAAACGAAATCACTCTATCCCAAATGCTTGAAAGGCGCGAGAAACGGGCATTGTCGCAAAAAGACTTCCTCGAAAAATACAAGTCCTCCCTCGTGTCGTTCAGCATGAACATTCCCGGCCCGATAAAGACGAACGAGCTTATACGCCGTGCTTTCGACATTGGTGAAATATTACTGCTTGAGGGACTCGCAGGGATTGGCGCGGAAATTCTTGAGGCCGATGAAGTTCATGAGGACACTGGGGACGAGCTTCTCCTTGCGGTCAGTAATGCCTCGCCCGAAAATCTCAAGGATTTGGCCGTGAGCATTGAGACATTTTCACCTGTTGGACGGCTTTTCGACATTGATGTAATTGATGCGAGTGGCCGGAAATTATCGCGCCAAGATTTCAGGAAGTGCCTGATCTGCGGGAAACAGGCTCAGGATTGCGCGAGGTCAAGGACGCATTCAGTCAGCGAATTACAGGAGGCAGTCATGAATCTGCTCTCTGAGAATATGGAAAGGGGATCACAGTTTTGAGGTTGAGACACTTTTTCGGAATTATTGCCGTCATCATCATGCTAATCGGCTCAGGTTGCAACATGGATTACAGGAGCAAGGACGACGGAGGCGGAGGAAGCAGCTCGGACACAAGCTACGCAAGACTCAGCAAGATTCAATACCTCAAGTCATCGGATATCGACATCAGGGCCGAACTCATCACTGACAGGAATGGCGACAACGTATTGACCCTCAGCGCAGAAGAACAGGAGTACATGTACTACAGGTTCACGAAAAGAGGAAGCGCAAGTGATGACGCAGATACCGACGGTTCAAACGCTGCTGTACTCGCAAACGATTCGGCAACCCTGACACTCAGGGATTCCCTCATATTCTCTGACGGTTCACATGCTCACGGAGTATTCTCACTCGGCAACGAGACTAATATTACGGTCTCTGAATGCGTCGTCGTAACAATGGGAAGCAACTCAAGCGGCCTCATGACTCATGACGAGGGGATAATCGGTGCGGTTCATGCCACTGTTGAGACGTTCGGGGAAAATTCTCCGGCTTTGAACGTCCATGACAGCGGCGGCCAAATTACTGCGGAGCGCGGAAGCTACTCGACCTCCGGCGAAAACTCACCCGTAATCCTCACGAACGGTCCGGTCGGAATGTCAAACGCAAGGCTTGAGGCAAAATCATCACAGGCCGTAATCGCTGAGGGAGAGGCAAACGTTCAGTTACAGAGCTGCGATGTTACGGCGAACAGTGAGACGGCATCGAGTGATCAGGCTGTCATGATATACAGGGCAGGCACAGGGAATCCGCTTTCCGAGACGAGCTACTTCACCATGAGCGGAGGGAAATTGACCAGCAATAACGGCAATGTATTCTACGCAAGCAACGTCAACGCCGCAATCTCACTGAGTGAGGTCGAAATCACGAATGAAGACGATAACGGCGCGTTTCTCAGAGCAGGAGCTTCAACTTGGGGAACAACGGGGCTTAACGGCGGGAAAATCACACTCTATGCCGCGAAACAGAACATCGAGGGCGATATTGAGCTTGACGGAGTCTCGGACATGAACATGTATCTCACCGACAACTCGTACTTCACGGGAGCTATAAACACAACCGGAACATCGGCTAGGATCTTCGTCAGCATTTCAAGTTCACGGTGGACTCTCACGGATGACTCGCACGTAAGCAGCTTGAATTGTCAGGCAGGAAGCATCAACCTCAACGGGCACACTCTCTACGTCAACGGGACTGCTTACACCGCCGGAACTGCCCGGA
>JAFRSL010000175.1 GCA_017427625.1 Synergistaceae bacterium
GCTGGGGAGTAACAGGCTCAGGGAGTGCGGCGTTTGCGGTGCTGAAAGAGTCCGTGAAAATCGAGTGGCCTGATTACGTGAAGCATGTTCTGTATTTCTAGGGAAACACTGTCCCGGCTGTGAGCGAATCATGGCCGGGATTTTTGCTCTATGCCCGAACGTTTCCTGACAATTTCTTGTCGATTAGTCGCTCAACGTCTTCGAGCGTAAATGTGGGTTCATTGTCCTTATGACTGTAAGCCGTTGAAGAGCATACTATTATGGCAAGTAACAGAATTCCTACAAACATGTACATACTACTCCGAAGGTCGTCTATTCTCTTGTTCAAACTGTGAATTTGCGCCTCGAATACGTCCTTGCGTACATACACATCATCAGATATAGCCCCATAGCTCGCCGTCCCAAACGCCAGCAACAGCAGTAACACGCATATTTTCTTCATGATACATCACTCCTTTCACATAAGCCCCAACGATTTTAGCGCGAACGTCCACAGGAAAATCGTAAGCACCGACAAGATCGTCGTCGTACACACAAGCTGTCCTGCCAATTTCCCGTCAGCACCCATCGCAACAGCCATAGGATACGATGCAACCGCAGAAGGCGCAGCGAATATCACCATCATAGCGCATAGGCTTTGAGCCCTGAAGCCCGCGAGAACTGACAGAGGCATGAACACCATTGGCAAGACAATCATTCTCAGGAATATTCCCCAGTATAGAAGCCTCCTGTCGCCAAAAGAATCGGCCATGTCGAGACCTACCCCAAGCGATAGAAAGCTGACAGTCGTTGTTGCGTTTGCGATGCTCCGTATCACTGACCAAACAGGCGCAGGAATAGGAATCCCGAAACCCTTGAAGACGAACGCTGCTATTGCCCCGATTATCATGGGGTTCTTGAGGATCGCGAGAAGCAACTTCCCGATGCTCGCCCTCCCTGAACGACCAGCCTCAAGGATTACAGCTGAGAAAATATTTATCATCGGCACAACAAAGACACCCATCATGATTACCATTCCTATGTTTCCTTCGCCGTACAGTGCTTCAGACACAACAACGCCGAAGATGATGTAGTTCCCCCTCACTACGGCCTGACCTATAACGCTGGACTTTCGCGGGTCATCGGTCAGGAATGAAGGGAATTTCAGGCAGAACGCAAAGTTTATCAGCATACATACCGCTGCAAATATCATCTCCTTCTGCGCGAATCCTCCCGAAAAATCCATCTCGTATATGTTCTTGAAGAGAAGCAAAGGCATGAATACCTTGAAGATTACGCGGTCATATTCTTTCATTGCAGGACGCGAAATTACTCCCTTAACCCTGCAAAGCCACCCTATCGCCATCAATATCACCATCGGGCATACTACCCTGAGTGCCGCAAGAAAACTCTCACCCATTATTACCGCCTCCCGGAAATTTTTACGTTATAATATATCTTACCTTAAAGATAAGGAATATCAAAATTTTAGAGGAGAGATTATTTTGTCAGAAGTAAGCGCAAATTTAGTGTATCACTTCACAAAGAGCTTTGATTAAACGCCGCCGCACTCTCGTGACTTCTTTTCTCTTTTTGTGTTATACTCTTTTTACGTAGATGTCAGACGTAGAGATATAGACTTGCGAAAGTAGGCACTAACCGCGCAATCTACGAAGAGTAACACAAAATCCGTACTGGCGACAGTAAGGTTGAGCATGAGGGCAAAAGTTCCCTCGTGTTTAGGAGAAGCACCCGCACCTGTATCTGTGTACTAGTCCATTTGCGGTTATCAGAGTTTCGGTTCTGTGTACTGAGATTAGACCGAATATGCAGACAGGCAGTCCGGCCTATTAAGACGGCTGGAAGCACTTGACTTTAGTCGTGTGAGGCTTCACACTGTACTGTCAATTCTGGAGCATGGATTTTTTCCGGTAACGTCAAAAGAAGATACGTCAATCGTACGTCCTGCTCATGAGGGTAAGCCTGAAAGATTTATAGGCATACCTATGGTTTGCTTTACCGACATTCCTATTCAATTATCATCAGAACACCGCGCTGAATATGGCTGTTACGGTCTCGGATTAAGCAAAGAATGGGCCAAATCTAACAAGATAGGACCTGTATTCTACATGATTAATGGCTCCGCTTCTTGGGAAGCATATAATCACATGCAGGCCGTTGTTGTCGATATGATGCAAGAGGCTAAATGTTCACAGAGCACTAAAGATAAAGTGGTTAGTTCATTGATTGAGTTAGCAGGTTACATAAAACCTTACGCTGAAGAAGGGCGTGAAAAAACTTTTTATGACGAGCGCGAGTGGCGTTACGTCCCACCGTTTCAAGATATTCCGGATTATTGATTGAGTACGTCTAGAAAAATACCCCCAAGACGTTTTTGGCGTTCATGGGGCATATCTGGGGAGCTTCACTAGTTACGGTACGCACTTCTTCTGTGCCTCGAAGTTCCCCCGTCTCATTCTCAAGGCGAGGGAACGTATCGTATGCGGCTGTGTGATTCCCTGCCTCAGCGAACAATGAATGATGGTGTGGTAATATTTTGTTTAGGAGATGAAAATTCATGAGCAGAATAATCACTATAGGCCGCGAATTTGGTTCAGGAGGCCGCGAACTCGCAAGGTACATCGCTGAAATCCTCAGCATCGCATACTATGACCGCGAAATCATCACAGAAATCTCAAAGCGCACATCGCTCTCCGAGAAGTACATCCAAAACGTCGCAGAGCACAAACCCGTCATACCCTTCCCGATTCACACAGGGCGGACATTCTGGGCGGTAATCCCCGATTACGGTCAGGACGTTCAGAAGGAACAGCACGACATTATCCGAGAGATTGCCGGAAAATCTGACTGCCTTATCGTCGGAAGAGGCGCGGATTACATTCTCAGGGACGAGAAGCCTTACAGGATTTTCGTTTACTCCGATGATGAGTCGAAATTGAGACGCTGCCGGGAGAACAGCTCAAACGATTACGCGAAGGGCGAGGAAATGACCGACAAGGAGCTTTCAAAGAGGATCGAGCAGATCAACAAGGCCAGGGCGGATTACTACGAGTTCTACACGGGGCAGAAGTGGGGCGGAAAGTCGAACTATGATTTATGCGTCAACACTTCAAGGGTTACGGACTTGAGGAAAATCGCTCAGGCTATAGCCTCAATGTGTTAGCAAAACAAAAACAGGACGGCTCATTGCGGGCTATCCTGTCTTTTTGTCCCTTCTCTACATTTCGTAACGCATTATGTACTTAGTGTAGAGAGGGATCTTTGCGATTGTCTTGTCGAGGCGGGGGTTTCGGTTCCACATTCTGAAGTTCCGAATCTCGCTCTCCGACCTTCCTCCCTCGAAGAAATCATATACTCCCTTGCTGTATTTCTGTACGAAGAGGAAGAAGCGTCGCTTTCCCACATGAAGATAGAACGTTATCATGTCGTTGGCTTTGCTGACCGTGATTTTGTTTTTCATGGCTGTCTCTCCTCCGCGTTAAAATAAATTTCACAGTATATTATATTATCACCAATCGTTCCTAAACATGGTAAAATTTCTTATCACTTTTTATGACTATAACTTGAGGAGGAAATCTTATGCACAATTATCTTGACGTTCTCAAGAAGATAGAAGAGACAGGAGCAAAGGCTTGGCTTGTCGGCGATACAGTCCGAATGATGCAGATGGGTATTCAGCCGGAAACTATAACCCTCGCAATCGACTCCGATGACATGTACGCTGTATCTCAGGCAATTGGTACAGGAACTGTTGACGCAAGAGGCCCGTTCCCAGCCCTTAGAGGGGAGCTTCTTGGCACTAGCTTCCGCGCTTTCGGCCTAAGAGGAGCAACGATTGAGGACGATCTGGCCTGCCGCGATTTGAGCATTGAGGCAATCGCAATCAGGTCAGACGGAGGAATCGTTGACCCCTTCAACGGAAGGCTCGACATTCGCAACAAAGTCATTCGTCTAACGGGCGATAACGTGGAGCTTATTGAGGCTGACCCCTTGAGGATTCTCCGTATGCTGAGATTCGCGGCGGAGTTCGAGATGGATATTTTCTGGAAAACTGAGACAGACGTCAGAAAGTTCCTTGAGCTTCACGCTGACAGAATGAAGGACATTCCAACCGAGAGATGGGGGCGCGAAATCCTGAAAGGTATCAGGCGCAGACCGTGCAGGTTCATTGAGCTTTGCGACGATTACGACCTCCTTCCTTTCTTCCTGAAGGAGCTTGAAGATTCGAACCGCACGCCCGACGGAAAGGGAAGAACGTTCTATGATCATGTCCTTGATATTCTCAGGGTCATTGAGGAGGGTCTCGATGTCAACAAGATTATCCAGAATGATGCGTTCGTACTCGCCGGACTCTTCGGGCATATCGGCACAAAGAGGCTTGACCTCAGCGACCGCGACAAGTATACCGACCGTATAATCACGGAATACCTTACGCGCTGGAATATCCCATCGGAGACGATCGAGAACGTAATCGCGATCATCAACAACTATCAACGTTTCTACAGCCCTGTAACGGAAGATGTATTCTGCCGTGAAGTCCTGAATTATTCGCGTGATGCTGTGGTTGTGGCGCTGCAGTTTGCGAGGTGCGCGGCAATTTCTGAGGGCTTCTTTGAGGAATACAGGGAGGTACTCGACAACAACCGCTGGAATCTCAAGCAGGTATTGCGTCGTTTCAACACCGTCGAGCTTCAGACACAAGGCTCATCGCGTTACATGACAGGGCGCGAGGTAATGAGTCTCCTCCAAATGAAGCCGGGAAAGAGGATAGGCGAACTCCTTGACGGCCTCGATTTTGCGGTAGGCACGGGGAAAGTTGGCTCACGTTCAGCGGCGGAAGCGTGGCTTAAGTCTCAGGTCGCATGAATGACACGATAGCGGCAATCTCGACGGCATTGGGCGAAGGAGCAATCGCAATAGTGAGAATCTCCGGGTCTGATGCCGTTTCTGTTGCGCGGAAATTACTGGCTCGTCAGGATTTCCCCGAACATGGCCGAATGTACCTGACGACTCTTCTTGATGACGGTGAAGTTGTTGACCGAGTAATGTGCGTGAACTTCAAGAGTCCCAAGAGCTACACGGGCGAGGACATCGTAGAAATTCACACGCACGGCGGAATTTTGGCGGCTCAGACATGCCTTGAGCTTGCGTTGAGGAACGGCGCGAGGATTGCGGAGGCTGGCGAATTTACCCGTCGCGCATTCGTGAACGGCCATATAGATCTCTCGCAGGCTGAAGGTGTACTGTCAGCGATAACTTCACGGAGCAACGAGGCATTGAGGGCGGCGGCGAGGACTTTGACGGGCGAATTGTCGCGGGCTGTCATGAAAATTCATGATGACATTTTGGAGCTTCAAGGAAAGATTGAGATTCAGATAGATTTTCCGGAGGGCGAGACTTTGAGCGGTCTTGATGTTTCGGGTGAAATTGTGCCGATAATCCGCGAACTTGAGGCGTTAATCCCGCGATGTTCCGCCGGAATGCTATTGAGTCATGGAGTGAGAGCCGTGATTGCCGGCCGTCCGAATGCAGGAAAATCGTCGCTGATGAATGCCCTCGTCGGCAAAAAACGAGCAATAGTTACGGAAATTCCCGGAACAACCCGTGACATCATCGAGGAGAGTGTCATAATATCCGGCGTACCCGTGAGGCTTTCTGACACAGCGGGGCTTAGGGGCACTGATGACGTTATAGAGGCTGAGGGAGTTAGACTTGCGATTGATGCCATGAACGAGGCAGATATATGTGTCTATGTTGCTGATGGCTCGTGTGAATTGACGGCTGAGGATTGGGAATACATTCGCGCTCTCGAGGATCGTAACGCGATAATAGCGGTGAACAAGTCAGACCTCCCGGAAAACATTGGCGAGATTGATTCGTCGCTCGCAAAAATTCATGTGTCAGCAAAAACGGGCGCGGGCATTGAGGATTTGAGGCGTTCGATATACAGCATGGCCATGAAGGATTGCGCTGTCAATGCGGGGCTTAATGTGTCGGCTTTCCAGCTTGAGGAACTTCGTGGGGCATTGCGCGATTTGAAGGAAGGGGAAGAATCCGCCGTAATTGGGGCTGGCGAGGACGTTACGGCGGGGCTTTTGGGGTCAGCGAGAGTGAGTCTGCTCCGAGTCTTGGGAGTCGATGCGGGTGATGAGCTTCTCGACTCTATGTTCAGCCGCTTCTGCGTAGGGAAGTGAGTCCATTGCGTCAACGATAATGCTCACAGCTTCCCCGCGCGTCATTCCGTCGTGATAGTCTGCGTTGATGCGGTGGGCTTTCGTTTTTACGTCATCGCTCGAAATGTACCCGCTCACAGTCTCAGCCTCTTTAATGTTCATGGCCGACTCTGCACGTTTCAGCATCTCCGAAAACTCTTTCTCCGTAACTTTCCTGTCAACCCCGAATTTTCCCGCAACCCTTCGCGTCTTTGAGGGCGTGCTGATTCTCTGCTTGGGGTAGACTGGGTACTTTTCCGGCTCAATCAAGCGGTACA
>JAFRSL010000176.1 GCA_017427625.1 Synergistaceae bacterium
CTTGCCGTAACAAGCGTGCAAAGCTCCGGGATTCTCTCGTACTCAAACCATGACGTGATAGACAGCATAGCATCAAGCCCCGTGATGAAGTACAGGTCTTCCGGCTTAATCCCCGTGTCAAGAAACGCCCTCAAAGTGTCAACCGTGTGAGTCTCTTCCGTTCTGTCAATCTCAATCCGTGAGACCGAATACTCATGCACTCCGGCCGTAGCGAGAAGTGTCATTGCGTACCTGTCCTCAGCGGGAGTGATTCTCCGGTCATGCTTGTGGGGAGGGTCTCCGGTCGGCACGAATATTAGCCTGTCTATTCCGAGATTGATGCGAGCCTCCTCAGCAGCCAGCAAGTGCCCGTAATGTATGGGGTCGAAAGTCCCACCCATTATTCCCGTCTTCATGGCCTATGCCACCGTATCAGGCTCGAAGTCGAACTCAACATCGCCGATGTAAACCTTGTCGCCTTCCCTTGCGCCCGCTGCCTCAAGTGCCTCCTCAACGCTGAGGGCTTTCAAGAGTCCCGCGAATTTCTGGAGAGCGTCCTCATGCTCGAAGTTGATTCTTGCGACTGATTTCTCGAAGTTTTCATGTTCAACCCTGAATGATCCGTCTGACTGCCGGATTATCTTGACGGGTTCACGCGATGACTTTCCTGTCGATTTCCTCATTGGAAGCTCTATTACTTCGGGTGCTGAAATTTGCGGCTGAGTTACGGGAGTTTTGCGGACTAATTCGGCGATGGCCCTTATAAGTTCGGGAATGTTAGTGCCGAAAACCGCGCTTACGGCCATGTATGGGAGCGATAATCTTTCGGCCTCTTCATTGAGTGCCCGAGAATTAGCGTCCGTCCCTGCAACGTCGATTTTGTTGCCGACGACGATTGACGGCCTTGCGTCCAAACCTGCGCCGTACTCCCTGAACTCGCCCAGAAGTGCGCGGAATGTTGCCACCGGGTCAGGCTGTGAGAGGTCTATGACGTGTACTAATATGCGTGTTCGTTCGACGTGCCTCAAGAATTGAAGTCCGAGTCCTTTACCCTCATGCGCTCCCTCAATGAGTCCGGGCAAGTCAGCAATAACAACTTGAGCGTCATCAACCGCTAGAACTCCGAGATTAGGCGTCAGAGTTGTGAAAGGGTAGCCTGCGACTTTTGGCTTTGCTCCGCTAATGGCTGAGAGTATGCTTGACTTTCCAGCGTTCGGGAAACCCGCGAGTCCAACGTCAGCAATCAGCTTCAACTCCAGCGACAACGCTCTCTCCTCGCCGGGGTCTCCTTTCTCCGCGAATTTCGGGGCGCGCCTTGAGGAGCTTGCGAAGTGAGAGTTACCGCGCCCGCCTTTTCCGCCGTGAGCAGCGATGAATCTCTGCCCGGGTTCTGTGAGGTCAGCAAGGATCTTCTCATTACCCGACTCACGTATCAGTGTCCCGCAAGGTACTTGAATGATGAGGTCATCGCCGTCTTTCCCGGAACGCAAAGCACCGCCGCCATGCCCTGCGTGTCCTGCCTGAAACCGTCTGTCATACTCGAAATCTGCGAGGGTAACGATTCCTCCGACCGCCTCAATTATGACATCGCCGCCATTTCCACCGTCGCCGCCATCTGGGCCGCCTTTGGGTACGAATTTCTCGCGCCTGAAACTGAGTGCGCCGTTTCCGCCTCGTCCTGCCTTAACGTAAATTTCTGCTGTGTCTGTGAATTTCATTGTCCTTATAAAAAAATTTGCCCCATATCTCAGGGGCGTTCGTGGATTTCTCTACACTGACTGCGAAGGCTCAACCGATACGAACTTGCGGCCGAGCTTCTTGTGGTAGTTCACTTTTCCGGGAACGAGCGCGAAAAGCGTGAAGTCGCGTCCAAGTCCTACATGCTTTCCGGCGTGAACCTTTGTCCCGCACTGACGGACGAGAATGCTTCCTGCTGTTACTGTCTGGCCAGCGTAAACCTTTATGCCTCTGTACTTAGGCTGACTGTCGCGGCCGTTGGTTGAACTTCCTTGACCTTTCTTATGTGCCATGAGTGTGTTTCCTCCTTATGCCTCTATATTGCGGATTACTACTTCGGTGAAATACTGACGGTGCCCGCGCATTTTGCGGATGTTCTTCTTGCTCTTGTACTTGAAGACAAGAACTTTATCGGCGCGTCCCTGCTTTACGATCTCAGCGGTAACTCTTGCGCCAGCGATGTAGGGATTTCCGAAACGTGCCTCTCCGTCTCCGCCTACTGCAATGACTTTGTCGAAGATTATCTCTGTGCTTGTTTCGCCGGAGAGCTTCTCGACCCTGAACTTGTCGCCGACGTTTGCGCGGTACTGCTTTCCGCCTGTCTCAATTACTGCGTACATGTGTGAAATTTTCCTCCTTACGCTGACGTTGAGGCCGTGAGTTCACGTTTGAAGCCTCAGTCATGCGAGATGTGAAAGATTATAGCATACGAGTTTCGGGAGAGTTATTATGCTAAAATTTGTTGCAAATATTTAAGGGGGAAGATAATGCTATGAGTAAAGTTTGCGCTGCTTTGTTGATTTTAATGTTGACGAGTACGGTGTGTTACGGTGCTGCGTCTGAGGACATTAGCGTCTATGTTCGCAAAGATGTTTTTGAGGCTCATATGCGGCGGATTGATGATAAGCTGGATATGATACTGGAGGCTCAGAAGGAAATGCAAGAAGAGCTGAAATCTCAGAGGCGAGATTTGAATGAATTGGCGAGAGCGATCTCAATACTGTCAACTCGTGTTGATGGCCTTGAAGCAAGAATGGGAGACTTGAGGAATGATATATATCTTGGACTGGTGATACTGGGAATCGTCGTTGGGCTTCCGGCAGTTCAGAAGATGCTTCAGAACCGGGCAAGTAATCAGCCGTCAATAACTCTTGAGGATGTGAGAAGGCTCATACAGGAAGAGCTGAGAAAGACTGCATCAGTGTAAGCCTCTCATCTCTCTCATCACATGTGTGATAGTATCTCTGTATCGTTTACTTCGTAGCGTTCATATTGATAAAATTCGCTCATATCTCTGACTTGATTTTCATCTGCACAGCCGCGGCTTCTCTTGGCAAGAAATTCCTCTTTGGACTTCGTGAGGTAATGATTGATCCTTATATTCTCAAAATGTACTTCCTTTGTGAACGGCCCAAATACCTTTTCACCGTTCTCTCCGAAATTGCAAAAGCCTCTGCGATAATTCGGGTAATGCACGTGGGCAAAGCACATAGTTTTCGATGGGTCGCATATGGTCTTTATATGGAGGTTTATGGCAAAGTCATCTTCAGCCCTCATAGTGTAATTCTCAAGTACCCCGCCCTCAGGCTTCGTGATGTGTCCTGATGAACCGAAAACGCACCAGTTCACAGCGAGACCTCCTGCTTCTTTGTGGGAAGACATGAAGCGGTCAACAAACTCATAGAGATTGTAGTTGCAGCCATAGACATCTTTACGCACAAAAAGGAACTCGTCAGCGTCAAGAATTGCCATGTACTTGAATTTTCGCCTGCATTTGCTCAAGGCCATGTTGTAAGCGTCCCTCTGCCGCACCCTCCCGCGTATAAGGCGGTAAGTTACGAGGCCGGAGTCTATATACGGTTCTAGGACTTCGTGAAAATTATCTGTGCTTTCGTTGTCGTAGATGAAGAAGTGTGAGACCCCCTGCTTATGGTGAAATTCTACCCACTCTTTGATGTATGGAGCTTCGTTTTTCGCTATGAGTGCGACTGCCAGTCCATTGCGTCTGACGGTAGCCATGCGGGGCTTGAAGAAATATCTCATTAGGCAGAATGGAAATGATACGAGCTTCATGAAGTTCCTGATTCGCATTGATGACGTGTAATCCCTGCATCTATATACAAGGCAGCTTTCCTCAGTTATGCCATACAAGAAACCTTTGCACCTTTTTAGGAAATTTCTCAGCATTATTCTTTGTCTCTCTTAAACTTGATGGATAAAAACAAGCTGCACAGTTTCCCGCACAGCTTGCTCAAAATTTCTACGCAGCTTCTATCTTGCTGACATCATACCCGGCCTCATCAACCGCCGCGATTATCGCCGTGTCGGCAACATCTTCCGTCAGCGTGATCACCGCCGTGTTCGTCTCAAGGCTCACTTCAGCGCCCGAAACACCGTCAAGACCTTCGAGAGCTTCCTTGACGTGCTTTACGCAGTTCTGACAGCCCATGCCCTCAA
>JAFRSL010000016.1 GCA_017427625.1 Synergistaceae bacterium
AACGTTACAGGTTCGCTCCACGTCGGACACGCATTCGACCACACATTCCAGGATATTATGTGCCGGACGAAGCGCATGGAGGGCTACAGCGTCTTGTGGCTTCCCGGAACTGACCACGCCGGCATCGCAACTCAGAACGTCGTCGAAAAAGACCTCGCAAAGAAGGGAATCTCACGCTACGATTTGGGGCGCGACGAGTTCGTCAAAAAGGTATGGGAATGGAAAAAGGTCTACGGTTCACGCATCATCGAACAGATGAAGAGGCTCGGAAATTCCTGCGACTGGAGACGCGAACGCTTCACTCTTGACGAAGGACTCTCAAGGGCTGTCAGGGCTGTTTTCGTCAGGCTCTACAAGAAGGGCTTAATCTACAGAGGAAAATACATCGTCAACTGGTGTCCGAGATGTTCAACCGCAATTTCAGACCTCGAAGTCGAATACGAGGATCAGGCCGGCAGCTTCTACTACGTTCAATACCCCCTCACTGATGCTGAGGGCTATATCCTAGTCGCAACAACACGACCCGAAACAATCATCGGCGACGTTGCAATAGCTGTTCACCCACGCTCGGAGAAATATAAGCACCTCATCGGAAAGCATGTGAGAGTCCCGTTGACTGACCGAGTAATCCCAATCATCGAGGATAACATGGTTGATCCCGAATTTGGAACGGGCTGCGTGAAGATCACCCCTGCTCATGATCCCAACGACTTCCTTGTGGGACTGAATCACAATTTGGAACAGATTCAGGTCATCGACTCTCGCGGAATTATGAACGAGAACGCCGGAAAGTATCAGGGAATGACAATCGAGCAGGCACGCAAAGAGTCAGCAAAAGACCTTGAGGAACTCGGCCTGCTTGTGAAAACAGAGAAAATCACGCACAGTGTGGGACATTGCCAGCGTTGCGGGACAACGGTCGAGCCTTATCTCTCGGAACAGTGGTTCGTAAAGACAAAGCCCCTCGCCGAGCGCGGAGTTCAGGCGGTAAAAGACGGTCGAATAAAGTGGACACCAGAACAGTGGGAGAAGACGTATTTCAACTGGATGGAGAATATCCGGGACTGGTGCATTTCGCGTCAATTATGGTGGGGACACAGGATACCCGCGTGGGAGTGCAAGGACTGCGGACACATAACGGTCGCCGAGATTGACCCTACGGAATGCGAGAATTGCCACAGCCACAACATCGAACAGGAGAGCGATGTACTTGATACATGGTTCAGTTCCGCATTGTGGCCGTTCTCGACAATGGGCTGGCCCGATGACAAACCGGAACTAAAATACTTCTATCCCACCTCGCTTATGGTAACGGGCTTCGACATAATATTCTTCTGGGTTGCGAGAATGATTATGATGGGGCTTGAGTTCATGGACGATGTACCGTTCAGGGACGTATACATTCACTCGCTCATAAGAGACGAACACGGCAAGAAGATGAGCAAGACCAAAGGCAACGTTATTGACCCACTCGTAATGATTGAGAAGTACGGGGCTGACGCACTTAGAATGACACTTGCCGCGCTTTCGGTTCAGGGAAGGGATATTCTACTTTCGTCAACAAGAATCGAGACATACCGCTTCTTCATGAACAAGCTCTGGAACGCTTCACGATTCGCATTGATGAACCTCGACGATGAAGTGAGAGACATTGACCCTTCACAGTTACAGCTTCATGACAAGTTCATACTCACGCGCACTCAGGAAATGGCTCGGAGTGTACGCGAGGAGATTGACGCTTACGACATAGGAACAGCGGCGAGAGGGCTTTATGATTTCGTTTGGGGCGATTTGTGCGACTGGTATGTTGAAATGTCGAAACCTGCTTTGAAGGGCGACGAGGGCGAGGAACGAAAGCACACGACTCAGGGAGTAATCGAGCATGTATTCAAGACGGTGCTGCCGTTGTTGCACCCGTTCATACCGTTCGTTACGGAAGAATTGTGGGCAGCTTTCGGCTTCAACGACGACTATATCATGCGGACTTCATGGCCCGAACCCGTGAAGGAATACGAGTTTGCGGGCGCAACGGAGGAGATGAGCATACTTCAGGACATCGTGAGAGTGCTGCGCAACCTGAGGGCAGAGGCTCATGTTCCGCCGCAGAAGAGGCTCGCAAGGGCTGTGATTCGCGTCGCTAAAGGTACAAAGACAGCTGAGATTCTGAGGGAGTCGCTGAGTCAGGTTGAGGGCTTGTGCAAGGTTGACGAGGTTGTGCTTGAGGAACCTTCGGGCGAATGGACATACGGGCCTTCGCTTTCGAGTGTAAGCGGTGATGCTGAGGTGAAATTGCCGGTTGGTGATGTTCTTGACGTTCCGGAGGAGATCAAGCGTCTTGAGAAGGAAATCGCGGCAATCGAGAAGGCCATAGCATCGAGTGAGACAAGGCTCGGAAAGGCGGATTTCGTTGCTCGCGCACCCGCTGAGGTTGTTGAGAAGGAACGCGGAAAGGTCGCGGAAGGTAAGGCACAGATTGAGAGATTGAGGGCTAACCTTGAGAGCCTGAGCAAGTAGAGAATGAAGCCCCCGGTTGCAATGGCCGGGGGTAAAATTTTCGTGTACAATATTCTCACTATACCCAGAAGCACAATACACGAAAGGACGACCCACATTGCCACCCAAGAAGCACAACATCGACACCGTCATTCACACCGGAGCTGACCGTCCCAACAATCCGCCCGCAGGACTCCCAGAAGCCGACGCTCAGCCCGACTCACTCGTAACATACACTATCGACTCCCACGACTCACCCTCCCTTCAATGGTCAGGAAAGCCGCAAGCCTCAACCTTCACAGTCCCGGCAACATCAATCCACAAGCACGAGACAATAATCCCGCACCGCATAATCTCGCCCGCACTCATCGAAAGCAGACAGTGCTTCCTCTTTCATGACGCATCGCCCGAAGAAATCCTCGAGGAAAAACTCCGCGCTGTTCAGGCTTATTCCCACAATGACACGTGGCAGAACAGAATGATTGCCGGAGACTCGCTCATCGTCATGAACTCGCTGTTACGCAAGGAGAGCATGGCCGGGAAGGTTCAGACCGCGTACATTGACCCGCCTTACGGGATCAAATACGGCAGCAACTTTCAGCCGTTCGTCGGAAAAAGGGACGTTAAGGACAGGAGCGACGACGATTTGACCGCAGAGCCGGAAATGATTAGGGCATTTCGTGATACTTGGGAGCTTGGCGTTCATTCGTACCTTACGTATTTGAGGAGCAGGCTGTATCTCGTGAGGGAGCTTCTGAGTGATAGCGGTAGCGTTTTCGTGCAGATAAGCGATGAGAATGTTCACCATGTCCGGGAGATATGCGATGAGATTTTTGGCCCGGAAAATTTCGTTACAATGATTAAGTTCAAGAAGACCGGGAGCATATGGGCTAATCTCATGGCAAGCACGACTGATTATCTCGTGTGGTATGCGAAGGACAAGGGACAGGTTAAGTATCGTCAGCTTTATGTTGAGCGCAGAGCCGGGGATCCTTCGCTTGATATGTACAACAATGTTGAACTTGAGGACGGAACTACGAGGAGGATAACGCC
>JAFRSL010000177.1 GCA_017427625.1 Synergistaceae bacterium
CTCTGGCGCGAGGAAAGACTCATTGCTTTTGACAGCGCGAAGAGGCCGGCTATGAGCATAGCAATCTGCACGGCGTTCATGAAAGTTGCCACAAAGAATTTCTCCCCGCCGAAGAACAATGACGCAATCCGCCCCATGAGGTATGGCAGTCCCATAAACGGCAACGCAAACAGTCCGAATAATGGCTGGCGTATGTCATTCTCAGGGTGATTAAGGCTGAGGAAACAGCTCGGCTTCATCAGTGCTCCTGAATCGGCCGTGTATATTACGTCGAAAGGCAGTGCTCCGTAAAACGCATCTGACTTGGCGAAAATTATTACCATCATCAACAATGATACCAAGAATATCATCGCATAGCCCGCAAATTCTCTGCGACTCACGCCACGAGTCAGCCCGCTGGATCTCACCAAGCCCGTGAATTTGTACCAGAAGTAGTTTACGCATAAGTACACGAAAATCATCGGCGGAAATATCATCACCAGGCACGCAAAGTGCACCGTATGAAGAGAGACATTGAGCATCGTCAGGTATTCAGGATGACGGGAGAACCTGTCGTACATGTAGCTTGAGGAGTACACGCAGACTCCCCAAGCCGTAAGAAGGGAAAATATCCTCATGAGCCTGCCTGAACGCCGCGAGAATTTCCACAAGACTGACGGTGATACGCACGCGCTCAATAACAGCCACACTCCTGACGCTATGAGTGTTTCAGCAAATGACGTTTTGGAAGGTCTAGCCTGCATGACAAAGAAGGCCAGCGCGGACAAAGGGAAGTAACAGTTCCGCATTAGGTTGCTGAGACTGAATTTTTGTAACAAAATATGACACTCTCCTCTGTGGACGGGATTATGACGGCAATTCTATCACAGGCGCAAATTAGCATAATATCCCGCCCCAGCAACACACTTCTCCGCCTCATCGTCCGCATATATCACCCTAAGATTCTCAGCAGGGTATGGCCTCCGTGTACGTGCGATAATTTCACGGTGAAGGACATCACGCGGAAATCCCTTCATGTTCGGGACTCCTCCGCCTATGATCACACAGTCAGGGTCAAGTATGTTCACCTCAGACGCAACGCATTCGGCCATGTTCGCAAGAAATCCCGCAATAAGTTCATCGCCTTCGTGTTCCATGAAAGTCTCAGCTATATTCGTCTCAGGCCATACTTCACGCTGAAGACGCGCAAGATATTTCCCGCCCGCAACAGTCTCCATACAACCCGTGAGTCCGCAGCCGCACACTTCATGGCAGCCGTGAACTGGAATGTGCCCAAGCTCGCCGGCTGTACCATCTCTTCCCGTCAATGGGACTCCGCCAATCATTATCGCGTTTCCAATACCTGTCCCGAAATATATCCCGCAGATCACCCCATTGGGAGGGATTCCGTACTTCCTCATGTCGTAATAAAGCGCGAAGGTTACGTCACGTTCCGCAAAAACAGGAACTCCGAGCCGCGACGATAAGTATTCGGTTACAGGGAGATTCTCCATGCTTCTTAGATTAGGAGCTTGAAGTATCCTCGTGCGTTCACGGTTGAGTGTCGCAGGAAAACCGATTGAGACAGCGTCATATTTACGGCCTCCTGCGTACGATGTTATGTAGCTCGCAATATCACTCAGTGCATCATCGGACTTAAGGATTGATTTCACCGGAAGTTTGCTGAAAGCCGACACGTTACCAGCACCGTCAGTGAAGCCAATCCTAAAGTTAGTCCCGCCTATGTCAATGCCTATAATCCTATTCATCGCCAGGGAAAATTATTCCTGCCTCGATTCTTGCAGTCTCAATTATTGAGATGTTAGCAAGAACTTTGTCGAGAAGTTTTCGTGAGGCCTCATGATCGTCAGCAAGCATGATCCTCGCAATCTCCTCAACCTCATAATGCCACCTGTCATTTATTGGCTGAAAGTTGAACGTTTCATCTGAAGTTTTTGTTACGACTCTGACGCTCTTTAGGCCGTTTGGTTCGTCAACATGAATGAATCCCTTTTCGCCCTCGATTGTGAAGTGATTGATTCCCCACGTGTCTTTTGCTCCGGCGTTTGTTGAAACGAAGCTGTCATACTTCATCACGAATACTCCCGAAGTGTCAGCAAGTCCGGGATAAATGTTCGGGTAATACTTCGCGCTCTCAGGCTTACCGAAAAGCGCGGTGTTAAGAAGGACGTTGTAAAAGTTTATGTCCATTAGGCAGCCGCCCGCAAATTCAGGGTTGAATATGTTGGGTCGTTCCCCTCTCAGCACGGCGTCATAACGGCTCGAGTATTGGCTGTAGTTCGACATTACGAGCCTTATGCGTCCGATGAGACTCAATTTTTCGCGCAGCAACTTGAAATTAGGCAGGAACATCGTAGGAGCAGCCTCAAAGAGAAACAGCCCCTTGCTCCTTGCAATGTCCCTCAGTTCCTCAGCGTGTATACTGCGGGTTACTATAGGCTTCTCGCAGATTACGTTCTTCCCGGCCATGAGTGCGAGTTTTGCCTGCTCATAGTGAAGAAGATTCGGCGTCGCAATATATATCGTATTCACACGCTCATCACTAAGCATCGCGTTAATGTCCGTGTAAATCTTCTCTGCCCCGTAAGTTTCCGCGAGGGCTTTTGCTTTTTCCTCCGTTCGAGAGTAAACTGCCTCAAGCGAAATCCCGTCAGCATTCCTCACGTTGTCCAAGACTGAATGAACTATCACTCCTGAACCTATTGTGCCGAGTCTCACTTCTTCCATGACTTCGCGACCTCCGTAGCTTCCTCAAGAATCTCAAGAACCTTCACGACTTCCTCGTCTTTAACGCACTTTTCCCCGCCGTTCTCGATTGCGTCAATGAGGCTGTCATATATTCGCTCGTAATGCGCGCAGCCTACGGGGACTTTCTCCGTTACCTTTTCGCCACCGGCCATGTATACGAGAGTTCCCCATCGTTCTTCGGGGGCGGGCGACGTATTGATGACATGACGGCCGATTACTTTCTTCTTACCTGAGTTGTGGATCACAGGCGGAAGTGTGAAACTGCCGTTTGTCCCGTGAAGCGTGAATCGTGGATAGTCGATCAACACGCACATTGATGTGTTCACTGAGGCTTTGGCGTTACCGTAGAATAGCTCGATGTCGTAGTAGTCATCTCCGACGCTTGGGTGATGAATGCTCCTCACGTCGTATCGAACCTCGTCCGGCATTCCGAGAAGGCTTATTATCTGGTCGGTCGTGTGGACTCCGAGATTATAGAGCGTCCCGAGATGGTCATACCAGCCGTTGGTCTTGAAGTAATCGTAATGGCTCTCAAGTCTCACAAGCTGTCCGATTTTCCCGGAGGCTAAAACTTCCTTCAGCGCGAGAAAATCAGCGTCGAATCTCCTGTTCTGGTTCGGCATACAGATTAGCCCTTTGCTCTTTGCGAGGTCAAAAACTTCCTGAGCTTCCTTTGCTGTCGGTGCAAAAGGCTTCTCGATCAGGGCATTCTTTCCGGCGTTGAGTATCTGCTTGGCGTAAGGAACATGGAACTTGTCGGGCGCACTCACCACAACGAGGTTGACTTCTGGATCATTGAGAACTGTGTTAAAGTCCGTCGTGAATGTTATCTCAGGGTAGAACGGCTCGTATTCCGCGAACTGTGGAATGTCCTCCTCGCGCCTGAAAATATACTTTGCGCGAACGTCCTCCCTTTTCTCAATGTAGGGTATGTGATACTCCCTAACGCTAACTCCGAAGCCTACATACGCGATATTAAGCATGGCTAATCCTCCCCGAATTTTTCACGAACCTGTGCAAGCGTAGGCATTGAGGGCTGTGCGCCAATTCCGCAGACAGTTATGGCGCTGCACTTCGTCGCAAACTTTGCCGCCGCGAAAATATCCATTCCTTCAGTGAGAGCATACGAAAGCCCGCCGATATATGAGTCTCCCGCGCCTGTGGTCTCGATTGCGTCAACCTTGTACGGCCTCACAGTCTCAGACTTTCCGCCCGAACATATCACCGAGCCTTGACCGCCCATAGTGATGACCCAAGTGTTCCCCATTTCACCCGAAACCTTCAGCCCCTCACGGACAGCATCATCAACCGTTGCTATCTTCATCCCGAGATATTCCGATGCTTCAACCTCATTAACGATCACGACATCAGAAAGGCTGAGAATGTCTCTGTATTCCGGGATTGCGGGTGCGGCATTGTAGAGTATCTTGAGGCCATGAGACTTTGCTTTTCTTGCTGACAGAAGATTTATATCGTGGGGGATTTCGTTCTGAAGGATCAGTATTTTCGACTGACGGAAAATTTCATCTGCTGACTCGACATCTTCAGCCGTGATGTCATAGTTCGCGCCCCTGTTAATCGTGGCGAAGACCCTTCCGTCCTCCAATGCGTGAACGCACCCCATTCCTGTTGGCTGCCCTGAACGCTTCACGTGTGAGACATCAAGCCCATACCTCTCCGCCTCCTCAAGAAGGAACGTCCCCATGTTGTCATTCCCGACCGCTCCAACCATGAAGGTCTTAACACCCAGCTTTGCCGCTTGAACAGCCTGATTCGCGCCCTTTCCTCCTGCTGATGACGCAGCACTTTCCGCAGTCATCGTCTCGCCCTCATGAGGCATTCTCTTAACCTTGAGGATTACGTCATAATTCATGCTTCCTGTTACAACTATCATTCTTTTGCCTCCCATAAAAAACGCACCAGCCGTGAATCAGCCAGTGCGCGGAAATTCTCCTCCTGATTACTTCGCGGCTCTTCTTCTTGCGAGGAAGTTTGCGATGTCCTGCTGAATGAACTCGAAGTATGACGCTACGATGATGATTATACCTGTAACGACATACTGCCAGAACGAGTCAACGTTGATGACGACCATTCCGACGCGGAGAACTGCAAGCATCAACGCTCCCACGAAAGTCCCGAAAGCTGTCCCGCGTCCTCCTGCCATTCTCGTGCCTCCGATTGCGGCGGCGGCTATTGCGTTGGTCTCATATCCTAGTCCTGCTGTCGACTCCGCTGAACCGAGACTCGCAAGCATGATTAAACCGGCGGCGGCAGAACACATTCCGCAGACTATGTACGCAACATACTTCACCTTCACAACATTAACGCCCGAAAGTTTAGCGGCTTCCTCGTTGTCGCCGACTGCGTAAAGGTAATCGCCCGTCCTAGTCCTCGAAAGCATGATGTGAATGATGATGAAGATTATTATCATGACGAGGATATACCAGCGTACATTGCCGAACATTCTTCCGTTAAAGATGTTTCGGTAGACCGACGGAACTCCCGTAACAGGCATTCCTCCCGTTATGACGTAAGCGATGCCTCGATAGAGCGACATAGTTCCCAAAGTTGCGATGAACGGCTGAAGTTTAAGGCCGGTAACGAGGAATCCGTTGAACGCCCCGAGAACCGCGCCGACCGCAAGCCCTGCGACGATTGCCGCCCAAGGGTTGATGCCTTTCACCGCCATTGATGCTGTAACGATGCCTGTTATTGCGAACGTGCAGCCTATGGAGAGGTCAATTCCGCCCGTTATGATGGCGAACATTATTCCTGCGGCGAGGACTCCGTTGAGCACCATCTGCTGAAGTATCGTTATTATGTTGCTGACGCGCATGAAGTTCGGGTTCATTATCGTGAAGATTAGACCCATTCCGAATGTAGCAAGCAGGACTACAAGCTCGCGTTTGTATTTGTTCACAAAGTTTTTCACTTTCCGTTGCCCCCTATAGCATAATCGAGCATCTGATCACTCGTACCGTATTCCCCGCGATTAAGAACCGCGTTCACCTTTCCTTCGCCCATGACTACAATCCTGTCGCTGAGACCCATAACTTCAGGGAGCTCCGACGAAATCACGATAATGCTCTTACCGTTCTGAATCATCTCTTCCATCAGCCTGTAGATTTCGGCCTTTGCGCCAACGTCGACACCCTTCGTAGGCTCGTCGAATATGATTATGTCAACCTTCGTACTCATCCAGCGCGCAAGAATAACTTTCTGCTGGTTTCCGCCCGACATGTTGAGAGTGAGATAGTCTGGCTTAGGCGGGTGAATATCAAGCTCTTTGAAGAAGTGTTCGGCATTCTTGAGCTTCTTGCCATCGTCGAGAAGTCCGAAAAGTCCGGCGTAATCCTCAAGGCTCGAAATTGAGATGTTCTGCGTGTTCGTCGAAAGTTTCATGAAGCCCTGAGTCTTTCTGTCCTCAGGAATGAGTCCTATTCCTGCCCTAAGTGCCTTTGATGTGTTCCATGAGCCTGTGGGAATACGCTTGCCCTTCATGTAGACTTTTCCGCCTGTAATCATGTCAGCTCCGAAAATTGCCCTCATCGTCTCAGTTCGTCCTGCACCGACAAGCCCGAAGAACCCAAGAATTTCACCCTTGTGGAGTTCAAACGATACATCTTTGAATCCAGTCGGCCCTGTGAGGTTCTCAGCTTTAAGGACGACTTCATCGGTTGCCTTGCAGGGAACATTTCTTGATGCTACTGCACTAACCGCACGGCCGACCATCGCGTGAATAAGCTCGTCCCTAGTTGTCTTTGCGACCTCAAGGGTAGTGATATATTCACCGTCCCTCATGATTACGGCCTTGTCGCAAATCCTGAATATCTCCTCAAGACGGTGCGAGACGTAAAGAATCGTAACGCCCTGTGCTTTGAGCTGCTTGATCACGTCAAAGAGTGCCTCTGTCTCACGTATCGAGAGGGACGCTGTAGGCTCGTCGAGAGATATTATGTTTGACTTGTGATATAACGCCCTCGCAATCGCCATCATCTGCATCTGCCCTGACGTTAATTTGTCCGCAAGCTCCTCGCTCCTGAAGTTGCAATGAAGCTCAGTGAGTATTGCGTTGACGTCCTTGTGCATTTTCGCGTAATCAATGAAAAATCCCTTTGTCGGTTCATGGCCGAGCGTAACATTCTGCCCGACTGTCAAATCGCGGACAATCAATGTCTCCTGATGAACCTTCGAGATTTTCCCCTCAACTATTGCCTCGTTGGGATTCCTGAACTGCACCTTCTTCCCGTGAAGCAGTACGTCGCCCTCATATTCCGGGTAAACTCCATGAAGTATGTTGAGGATCGTGGACTTTCCCGCGCCGTTTTCGCCGAGAAGCGCGGTTACTTCCCCTTCCTCAACGCTGAATGATATATCCTTCAGGACATGCGCGCCCGGAAAATGCTTGTTTATCTTCACAAATTCTACTGCTTTAGACATTTCCAGCTTCCTTCCCCCTTGTTCCCGCAAAATAAAACGGGGCGGCTCTTTCACACCCCGTTTTCCGTTATTGCTATTTCGTGTAGACCGTATCGACCCAGTTGATGATCTTCGCGGCCGGTTCGTTGACGTTTTCCTTGTCGATCAACGCCTGCGGTGTCGCCACAACGTGAGGAACTTTCTGACCTGCAAGAACCCTCAGCGTGCATTCGACAGCGACCTGCGACATGTAGTACGGGAACGAGTCAACCGTAGCGTCGAGTTTGCCCTCGCGGATTGACGTGTAAGCCTCGCCGATTCCGTCAACACCGACAACGAGAATGTCAGCGTCAACCTCGTCAACAGCCTCGACGACTCCCAGTGCCATATCGTCGTTGTTGCAGAAGATTGCCTTCATGTCGGGATAACGCATTATCCATGTTGAGGCAAGCTCCTTCGCTCTCTGCCTGTCCCAGTCTGCATTCTGCTTGGCCACGATTTCAAGCCCTGACTTGTGGTCGCGAATCCAGTCCTCGAATCCCTGAGTCCTTTCACGCGCCGCAAAAGCCTTCGCCATTCCGATAACGATTCCTACCTGACCTTTGTCGCCGAGCTTCTTTGAGATCCACTCCGCCGCAAGCTGACCGTTCATGTAAGCGTTGGGGCCGACGTAGTAATCGCAGTTCGCTATGAGACCGTCATTGACGTTTACGACCGGAATCTTCTCAGCCTTTGCGTTGTCGACAGCCGCCGCGAGGTTCGAGTCTGAGATTGGGCTTGCCATTACTGCCTTGACACCCTGATTGA
>JAFRSL010000017.1 GCA_017427625.1 Synergistaceae bacterium
CAGTTCTTCCGTCTCAATGCCCTTCGCGGAAACGGAATGAAAGTTCTAGTTATCACCATACTTGAGGCTTGCGTTGCGTCGTTGTTCGTTTTCATCGCGGCGTATTGGGTTCTAGGAATGGATCTAGCGTTCTCGGCGGTAATCGCAGCTCTAGCTTCGGCAACAGCTCCGGCTTCAACGATGATGACAATTCGCCAAACTGGAGCGCACGGCGATTTCGTCAACACACTTCTTCAGGTCGTAGCTCTCGATGATGTTGTCGGACTCGTCGCGTACAGCGTGGCTATTTCGGCGGCACTCGCGCTTTCGGCTTCGGGTTCAGGGGTCGACTTCAAGAACGTCGCTTTGCCAATTCTCATGAACTTTGCGAGCGTAATCATCGGGGCATTGATGGGAGTCTTAATGAAGATCCTTCTTACTCACCGTTCGACCGACAACAGGCTAATTGTCTCGGTGGCAATACTTTTCGGCTTCTGCGGAATCTGCGAGATGCTGGGAGTTTCACCGCTTCTCGGCTGTATGCTCATGTCAACGGTCTACATCAATATCACCGACGACGACAAACTCTTCAAGCAGCTAAATTACTTCAGCCCCCCGATATTATTGCTGTTCTTCGTGAGGTCGGGAGTATGCTTTGAGCTTGGGGCTTTGACGGGCGGAAATAGTCAGGGCGGTACGTCGTTGCTCACTCTGGGAATCGTGTACTTCATCGTCAGGATTGCGGGGAAATATGCCGGAGCTTTCGCGGGCTGTATGATCACGGGGAAAAGCAAACTCGTCCGAAACTATCTCGGTCTCGCGTTAGTCCCGCAGGCTGGAGTCGCAATAGGTCTCGCGGAACTTGGCGCGCGTACTTTGGGAGGAACTGCCGGAAGTTCACTCCATACAGTCATACTTGCGTCAAGCGTTCTGTACGAGCTTATAGGCCCTGCGTGCGCAAAAATCTCTCTGGTACTCTCTCATTCATGCGACAAGGACACAAAGGACGAACCCGTTTTGTCCCCGCAGGAAGAAGACAAGCTCATCGTCAACATGTTAATCGAGAGAATACGTGAGATTCAGAGCGAGCTTCCGGAACACACTCAGCCAGTTCCGGCCGAAGCAGTAAGCAGTAATCAGCAGCACGCAATGTTAAGGCACTTCCACTTCAACAACAAAAACTACCACTAACTTGCCATGACAAAGAAAACATAAAGCTCCCCTCGAACATTACGGGGGGAGTGTCTTTGTGGTATGATACTATAAATTTCACAAACGTATCTTTCATGAAAGGATTGATTCATAATATGGAGATGTATTTGACCGCCCTGAAGGATCTGATAATGCAGTCAGGATTCTTCGGCCTCACCACAGGCAACATCATAATGCTCGTGGTGTCATTCGTCCTCCTCTACCTGGCCATCGGAAAGGGCTTTGAGCCTTTACTCCTTGTGCCAATCGCTTTCGGCTGCCTTCTCGTGAACCTCCCATTGTCAGGAATTTGGGACGAGTTCAATGAGACGACACACACAATCGGCTTCCTTCGTTCACTCTACTACGGCGCGGAGTTCGAGATTTACCCGATACTCATATTCTTAGGCATCGGCGCAATGACAGACTTCGCACCCCTCATCGCTAACCCGATAACGTTCCTTCTCGGAGCGGCGGCGCAGTTCGGAGTGTTCGTTGCTTTCATCGGCGCAAACTGGCTCGGCGCACTCACGAACGGACTGGTCTCCTTCAACATCAAGGAGGCGGCTTCGATCGCAATAATCGGCGGAGCTGACGGCCCTACGAGCATTTACCTCACAGTCATGTTGGGGCAGACTCAGATTCTTGGTGCGGTTGCGGTCGCGGCGTACAGCTACATGTCGCTGGTTCCGATGATTCAGCCCCCTGTAATCTACGCAATGACATCAAAGAAGGACAGAGGAATCGTTATGGGACAGCTTCGCCCGGTCTCACACCGCGAGAAGATTCTATTCCCCATCATCTGCACCGTCGTTTCGGGACTCATTCTTCCTGCGTGCGTGCCTCTGGTTGGAACACTTATGTTCGGGAACCTGCTCCGTGAGTGCGGAGTTACGGAAAGACTCAGCAACACCGCGCAGAATGAGCTGATGAACATCGTTACGATATTCCTTGCGTTGTCGGTCGGTTCAACGATGGCGGCTGAAAGATTCCTCACAGTCGGAACGCTCGCAATAATCTGCTTGGGTCTCGTTGCGTTCGCGTTCAGCACGTTCGGAGGACTCGTTTTCGGACAGATCATGAAGGTACTCTCGGGCGGAAAGATTAACCCGATGATCGGCGCGGCTGGAGTTTCGGCTGTTCCTATGGCGGCGCGTGTCGTTCAGCGTTGCGTCCAGAAGGAATATCCGGGACACTTCCTGCTGATGCACGCAATGGGTCCCAACGTCGCGGGAGTCATCGGTACGGCAGTCGCTGCGGGAGTTATGCTTACACTCCTCAAGGGCTAGGAATTTTGCAGACAGTCTGAAATTTTTGCGGGGGATTCTTTTCATGAGAGTCCCCCGTTTTTGAAGAAGGAGAGTTTTCATGAGAAAGATTGTTATTCTGATTTGCGCGCTAGTTCTGGTAAATTTGAATACGGCTTGCTATGCGGCTGAGAGTATTGATGTCAAAATTTCCGTTCCCGAAATCGCATTTTTCGAGGACATTGTATTTGCGAGATATTTCACATGGCCGTCAGCTACTCTGAAGATGAGTATTTTTTCTCCGGCTAACGGCGAGAAGCACCCTGCTGTCATATACATTCCCGGAGGCGCATGGATCACAGCTCCAAAGACTTCGGGCTATCAGCTCTGCATGAAGCTTGCGGAGAAGGATTTTCTTGCGGCAAGCATTGAGTACCGCGTCATAGGTGCGGCGAGTTACGCTGAGATCATAGGCGATGCAAAGGCGGCTGTACGTTTCCTCCGCGCTAATGCTGACAAGTTCAACATCGACAAGGATAAAATCGCGGTGATGGGAATTTCGGCAGGAGGCTATCTCTCTGTGATGCTTGGAGTTACGGGGGACAAGTTTAACTTCGGCGATAACCTTGACCAGAGCAGTGAGGTTCAAGCTGTCGTTGACTTCTTAGGGCCTACTGACCTTACGAAAATTGCTGACGACTTCTCCGATGAAAGGAAAGCAATCTACTATTCACCGGCAAGTTTCCCGTCAATCTTCGTGAATGGCGTTGCAGTTTACAAGGGCAATAAGGGCGGAAGTGTCCTAGATACTCCCGAAACCGCAAAGGACGCTAACCCTCTAACTTACGTAAGCAAAAATGCCCCGCCGTTCCTCATATTTCACGGAGATTCCGACAAGACAGTTTCGCCGAGCCAGTCAAGAATCTTGCATGAAGCACTTATAGCGAACGGGGTCGACTCGACTTTCTACGTCATAAACGGCGGTGAACATTCCGGCAAATATTTCTGTCAGCCTGAAGTTCTGGAGATAATCACGGGCTTCTTGAACCGAGTATTGAGATAAATCATGACGGACAAAATCAGAAGCGTATTCGGAGATATTGCGGTCTATAAGGATTTGAGGAGGACGAATTTCTTTACGGCACTGAGTCTTCCGGCGTTCATGAGGGACTGGATAATACAGAAATTCTCGGACGCTGAAGGGAATTACAGCATCGAGGAGATTTCAGCGTTCGTGAAGGATTTTGTTCCAGGCCGTGATGAATGGGTCAGCATTAAGAACAGGATCATCCTTGAGGGAGAGACAGTGAAATTCCTCGCAAAATTATCCGCCGACATCAACATAAAGACTCAGGATATAACGTTCAGCATTCCAGCGTTCGGCCTAACTGACAAGGAAACCTATATCGACCGCCAAACATGGCAGAAATACAGCCGACAGTTATCCGCAGGGCGCGAAATCTGGGGAGTCGTTGAGCTTGGATACCGTCAGCCTGAAGGAAAGTCAGCCGGAAAAATCGAACTCGTCAGCTTCACGGACTTCTGCCCCTACACCGTGAGCGCAGAATTTTACCGCGAGGCACGAAAGAATTTCAGCGTCTACGAATGGGAGGATATTCTTCTCGGCGCAATCGACTACAACGCTTCGGGTTACAGGGACGAGGAGCAGAAACTCACAATGCTGACGAGGCTTCTTCCCTTCATGGAGAAACGTCTGAACCTGATCGAGCTTGCCCCAAAAGGAACGGGAAAAAGCTACGTCTTCGGAAACGTCAGCCGCTACGGTTGGCTTTCAAGCGGGGGAGTTATGACGCGCTCAAAGATGTTTTACGACATTCAGCGCAACAGGGAGGGGCTAATCGTAGGGAATGATTTTGTTGTACTTGACGAGGTTCAGAAATATCATTCGGTAACACTGACGAAATGCGCGCGGCTCTCAAAGGTTATCTTGAGCAGGGGAATTTCACGGTCGGCAACTACAAGGGCGTTGCTGACGCTGGAATGATACTCTGCGGGAACATAAGCATTGAGGCCATGAAGCAGGACGGTTACGCTGACATGTTCACGGAGCTTCCGAAGGTCTTTCACGAGTCGGCACTGATTGAGAGGTTTCACGGCTTCCTGAGAGGTTGGAATATCCCGCGAATGAACGATGATCTCAAGATGCAGGGCTGGGGACTGAACAGCGAGTATTTTGGCTCGATACTCCACGAACTGAGGGACGATATTGCGTACAGGGGAGTCGTTGACGATCTTGTTGTTGTTCCGAAAGGCTCTGACACACGCGACACTGAGGCCGTAAAGAGAATTTCAACCGCTTACCTGAAACTTTTATTCCCGCACGTAAGGAAGTCGGAGGATATTTCACCGCAGGATTTCAGCCGTTATTGCCTCAGAAGGGCGGTGAAGATGAGGGAGATTATACGGTATCAGCTTGGATTGCTTGACTCGGAGTACAAGGGGAAGGGAGTGCCGGATTTCGGAGTGAGGGAGTGAGGGGAGCAAGAAAACTCCCCTGCTCTTGATAGCATGATTCAGATGAAAAAGTAGAACGATTTTGTCAGCAACAAGAATTTCTCACGCTGTATTTCTGCACCCGGAAAAAGTTTCCTCAACTGCTTTTCGTTGAGGAGATTCACGCTATCCGCGATTTCACGAGCTTCTTCTTCCGAATCCGCAGCCTTAGTTCTCCACCCCAAAGCAAAATGACGAACCAAGAACGCCCTAACACTCAAAGGCAGGAACTGGAACATCGGAAAGATGAAATGTGGCTCAACGGGGAAATTCCTATTAGGTGTCTGTACGTAACAGTGCTTCCCTACGCGCAGAATTTCAGAAGCCATTCTTTTCTGATCCCGCTCTTTCCCTACATGCTCAATGACTGAGTTGCTGAAGACTAGATCAAACTCTTTGTCTTGGTAACAACTGAGGTCTCTCGCATCTCCTGCCACGCTCTTAACGTTTGTGTACTCTTCAGGCACATCAATACGATTCAGATTCAGAAGCGTTAGCTCCATTGTATCGAAATACTTGGAGTGCATCGACTTCCAGAATTTCAGAGTTCCGCCGACATCAAGCACCTTCAATGTTTTGCCTTCTGAGATTTCCCGCCCGAAAGTCTCACTGAAACGTTCCTCGAAGAAACGCATCCTTTTCATCCTGAATTTGTGGGCAACACTTGTTTCGTTGGCCGCGTTGAAATGGAATTTGAGCAGCCTTTTTAGCATGATGCAAGGCCACCCTATTCCACGAAACGAGGAAAAAAACACTCTGCCATGG
>JAFRSL010000018.1 GCA_017427625.1 Synergistaceae bacterium
AAGGTCGCAAAGCCACAGGATGCAGAGAAGGCGATATATTCAACTGCTGACTATGTGATGCTTGACGGCGGGAACGCTGGGGACGGAAAGACTTTCGACTGGTCGCTTCTAGGGAGAGTGAGGAGAAAGTTCTTCCTCTCAGGCGGATTGAACCCTGAGAACTTTCAGCAGGCACTCGAACTTGACCCCCAGCCATACGCATTGAACGCAAGCTCAGGAGTTGAGGCTCACAGAACGAAGGATTACAGGAAGGTCATGAAGTTCATACTCGGAGTAAAGAGCTTCAAGAAATCAGGCGTTCGGTAAATGTTAAAGATTTTCATCGCGGGGCTTCTTTGGGGGAGCATAGGCATTTTCGTTAAGGGGCTGGTATCACTGGGTGCGGACGGGGCATTGATACCTTTCCTGCGAATGTTCTGGGCGTTCGTGATAATGCTGGCCGCATCAACCGTTAGACATGGCCGGAAGATCGTAGCCATCGACAAACGCACGTTGTTCTTCTGCGCGCTTCTCGGAATAATCTCCAACGGTATCTTCAACGCTCTCTATACGGCCTCGATACGAATCAACGGAATGGGTATTGCCTGCGTACTAATGTACACTGCCCCTGTCTTCACAGCCATAGCATCGGGGATAATCTTTCACGAGAAATTCCCACCGCTGAAAATATTTGCGCTGATACTGAACATTATAGGCTGCGTTCTCACAGTAACAGGAGGCGACTTCTCGGGTGCAAACGTGAATCTCACAGGGATACTCGCAGGATTGGGGACTGGCTTCTGCTACGGCATGGCAGCTGTAATAGGCAGGCTTGCGGGCGAGAACACGGACTCAATCACCGTGAGCATGTACAGTTTCTTCTTCGCGCTGATTTCAGTTGTTGTGATTATGAGACCTGATATTTCCTCAGCGTTGAAGGACTTCAGGATTTTGGGGCTTGGATTACTTTACGGGCTTATTCCTACATCGCTTGCATATATGGTGTATTATGACAGCCTGAAACGTATTCCCGACACTGGGAGAGTTCCTGTGATTGCTTCTGTTGAACCTGTCGCGGCGGTGCTTATAGGAATGTTGATATATAATGAGGAAATTGGCGCGGCGAATTTCATCGGGGTTGCAGTTGTGCTAATATCCATTATTATTATGGCGAAGGCAAAATAAACTTTACACATACAGGTGATAAATAAGATGTCGAAAATTGCAGTGGCAGTACTGAATCGCAAAGGCGGGGTAGGAAAGACAACCATAGCGGTGATACTAGCAGAAATAGCACTTGTGAGGCACAACAGAGTCCTTGCAGTAGACCTTGACCCTTCCCGTAACTTCTCGGACGCGCTTGGCTTCATGAGAAATTACTTCCGGACTTCCCTCCGCGTAAAGAACACCCTCGATGACACAGACGCAGACGCTCCTGAAGAATGGATTGTGATTGACTGCCCGCCTAACCTTGAGGAAGACTCAAAGCACGCAATAGATTTCGCGGACATTGTTGTCGTACCAGTGAGGCCGGACTTCTTCTCACTCTCGAACTTGGGGACAATGTACGCGGCCGCAAAGAAGTCAGGCAAAGAGAAAGCCCAGCTCCCTCTCGTGAAGGTCGGCTATGACACATCGGTGATGACGAAAATCGCAAATCAGCTAATCTCGGAGCGTGATTACCCCGTAGCTGAGGACCTGCCATTGCACAAGCACATTCCGTACAACATAACTTCGGGGCGAGTCTGGTCAACGGGATTGATCGCGCGTTCAAGACAGCCGTATGAGCGTCTCTATGACAAGATAATCACGGCGGTGGACAGGCTCAACACGGGAATAACGGACATCAATGAAGTGTGGACGGACAGGAAAGAGGCTGATACAGAAGATGCGGATATTTAGGGGACTTGAGAACATACACTCCGTAATAGACCGTCACGAGGCGGAATGGCGGAAGGATAACGGTGAAGAACCTGAAACTCCGCGCAAGGTGAGTCTTGAGGAGACAGTGAGAAGGAGGCTCACCTCACAGCCCAAAGAAGGAAGCGGAAGATTCGCAGCGGATAGATTCTTGGGCGGAAAAGTAGAACCCGTTAAGCATGAAGAAGAGAAGCCCGTAATTTCTGAGCCATTGCCCGAACCCGAAGAAGAGAGCGGGAAATTTTCAGCGGATAGGTTTCTGGGCGGGGAAAATGAGCCTGAAACTTTGGACGAACCCGAAGCCGTAAGCAGCGAGCCGGAAGTCGTGGCCGAACCAGTCACCGCAGAACCAGAAGCCGTGCACGTAGAATCCGACTCCTCAGTGCGTCATTCGTGGCTCTACAACGAGGTAATGAAGGCTGTCAATGAAGCCTCAAAAGGAAGCAAGGACACGAAAGTCGTAGCCGTTTTCGTCCCAGTAATCCAGAACACTGGCGAGGCACGTGAGATTCCTGCTGACGATTCGGAGTTTGCTCCTGATGACGGAGAGAATGCCCGTGCGGTTGAGATAATCAGGAACAAGGACGGCAAGCATTCGAGGCTCTATGACGAGGTTATGAGGGCTGTCAACGATTCTGCCGGAGATTCGCGGAAGATCGTGGCTGTATTCGTGCCGTTGTTGCAGGATGGAAGAGAGTTCGAGGACTTGCCCGCTGACGAGACGGTAACACTCCCGCCCATCAGCGAAGATGCCGTGAAAGTGGAAGCTCCCCATGTTGAGGAGACCCCCGCCGAAGTTGAGGACGTTATCGCGCCGGAAGATGAGCCGGAAATTTCGTCAGTTCCCGAATTTGTGCCGGAAGAAATCCCGGAACCTGCCCCCGAAATTCTGGAGGAGATTCTCGCTCAAGAACCCGAAATCACGGACGAGACTCAGGAACAGGAAGAAACGTCAGCAGAAGACTTCGACCTAATCCCTGAAGGTCAGACAGAACCAGATGCGGAACTTGCCGAAGCATTCAGAGAAATGGAGGAGAAACTTGACGAGGATATTCAGGAGGAACACGAGCAGGAAGTTATAGAGTCGGAGCCGGAGGTCGAACTAGAACCAGAAGTTATAGCCGAACCTGAAGCCGAACCTGAACCGGAGATTATCACTGAGCCGGAGCCTGAAGTTGAACCAGAACCCGAAATCATTGCCGAGCCGGAAGCTGAGTCAGAGCCGGAAATCATAACTGAGCCGGAAGTTGAACCAGAGCCGGAAATTATTGCCGAGCCTGAAGCCGAACCAGAGCCGGAAATTATCACTGAGCCGGAAACCGAACCTGAGCCGGAGATTATCACCGAGTCTGAGCCTGAACAAGAACCAGAAATCATTACCGAGCCTGAAGAAGAGCCGGAAATCACAGTTGATGATGACAAAGAGATTGAGGACGATGATGATATTCCCGACGGTGAGCCTATGGAGTTCGAGGACATAAACACTATAGGCAGCGAGGAAATCACTCTCCCTGATGCGCTCGATGACGATGAAGTACTTGATGACGGTGAGGAGGAGTTTGACGAGTCTTTAACGGAAGTTCACAAGGCTGATGATGATGACGAGGAGACTATCGTTATCGAGGAGAATGATGACGGATTTTTCACTGATGATGAGGAAGATGACGAGATAGAGTTAATCCCTGACCCAGTGAAGTAAACGGAACGAAACGAAATTCCTCCGCTCGCTAAAATTTCAGCGGGGGAATTTTTTTGCACTCTCGTAAATCTCAAGCCATTCATCACATGTCAAATCCTCAGCCCTCATTCCGCCATAACTCAGAACGTCAGCAAAATCCTTCATGTTGTTGGCCAAAGTCTTCCGCCTGTGTGAAAATCCACGATGCAAAATCTCACTCCATAGAGGATCGCGGGCAAGCTCGTAATTCTTCTCGCACACAATCTCGCAAAGAACGGAGTCAACATTAGGCACAGGCCTGAAGCATTCGCGCGAAACATTCCGAACAATCCGGGAAAAACCCATAGCCTCAACCGTAACTCCGAGAGGGTAACGCTCCTTAGTGTCAGGCGGGGCAATGAGCCTCATGGCCGCCTCCTTCTGAAGCATGTAGAGGTGATACACCAGTCTGTTGCCCGCAAACTTCAGAAGCTCCCATATCAATGGTGTAGTGATGTTGTACGGGATATTTGCGACGACCTTGTTCGGAAACGGGGTCAGCGAGGAGTAATCATACTTCACCGCATCGCCCCAATGAA
>JAFRSL010000178.1 GCA_017427625.1 Synergistaceae bacterium
CTAGTGGATTACGTCAGGCAGAAGAACGCGGGAGTGATTGTGCGAGGACTGAGGGCAATGTCGGATTTCGAGTACGAGTTCCAGATGGCATTGATGAACCGCCAGCTTGCGCCGGAGATTGAGACGTTCTTCATCGTTACCGATCCTAAGTATTCGTATGTTTCTAGTTCGAGCGTGAGGGAGATATTTCATTTTGGGGGGACTGTCAAGGATGTTGTCCCGGAGGGAGTTTATGAGAGGCTGAGAAAACGTTATTGCAATCCCTGAACACCACTGTTCAGGCGTTTTTATTGCCTGTAATCTTTCAATGGTCCGGGCGAATGTCCCCTAATAGCTTGCCGTTTTCTGTACGCCATTCTGTATTGCCGTTAGCGCTGCACCCTAACACTACCGTGGCGGCTGAAGACGGAGAAGAGAATGTGTAGTCAGTCTGAAAAACTCCTTTTTCGATTACTCCTGTTTCCTGAAGTTTAAGTCTGCATTCATAGTAAGCCTGAACACGTTCATCACGTTGCATATGGTCACACACATAGCTTGATACGACGGAGCCTTTGAACACCGTAAAGCCCAATTTATCGTCAATGAAAGTAATGCGTCCTTCAGCTAATGCTCCCGAACATTCACGCTTACAGTAGAAGACTTCTTTTTCAGCTTTATCCATTTTTGCTGCCTCCTTTTTAGAGATTATATCACCCACTATGCACTTTATTGAGGATATTAAGCGTGCGAATTTGGCTGTGAGTGGTTCACAGATTATAATGATGAAAACTTGAGATAGTGGGAATGTCGTGAGAAATGGACAATGATTTATGGCTCTCAAAACTCTGGGACGAATGGCTTACATCACCGGTGAAATCGCGCCGAAACGCCGATGCTGAAGTGTGTGGTTTGCTGATGGGAATGCGGCGGAATCGCGGGACGTTTACTACAAACCGCCTCCGAGTCGCCAGAAGACTTACTGGTCCGGGAAAGTTTCCTTTATGGCCTCTGACATCATATGCGGAGAAATTTGACCTCACGATCTCGATGCTAACGCGACCGAACCGACGAGCCTCAGTGAAGTTCACGTGTCCTCCCGAAGTTCTGAAGCTTCCCGATGAAGGTTCGATGTGGTCATGGCTGAAAGGTCTATGGGGAAGTACCGGAGGATTATATTTCCCGAAGTCTGGCTACTATCTGACGCTGATAATCTCGGACGAAGAAGCCTCAGTAACAGCGCGTTCGATTCTAGCGAGGACTAATTTGGCATGGATAGAGCATCGCAACGAGTTCACCCTCCGAAATCACGATGACATAACGACGTTTCTCTACAACGCTGGAATGAAGTCTGGAGCGTTGGATTTTGAGGACAGAATGCTGATACGCTCGGCGCGGAACAAGGCCAATCTCGAAAGCAACTATGACGCTGCAAATATAGCACGTTCAGTGAGGGCAGCCCGTGAGCAATATGAACTCTCAGAGAAAATCGTGTCGTCAGGAATGCTCGAGACTCTTCCTGAGAAGCTGAGAGAAGTTGTTGAGATGAGGCTTGAGTATCCAGAAATATCGTTGGAGGAACTGGGATTGAAGTTATCGCCCCCAGTTGGGAAGAGCGCGGTTAATTACCGCTGGAAGAAGCTGCGTGATTTGACATAGCTTCATCGATGAGCCGTTTGACGTCCTCGACGGTCAGAGAAGGTTTGCGTTCAGTGATGCTCTGAAACATTTTCTGGACAGCCGGCATACCTAATACAATCCCGAAAATCACGAGCCATAGATAGATCCCATTCCGCAGCTCACCAATACGACCATCAAAGTCGTTCTTCAGGTTGCCAATCCGAGCCTCCATACCGTCCATACGCTTGTCGATAGCATCAACTCGCGTCGACAACACCGACACCACTCTCGTAAGCTCTGCTATATCATGACGCAATGCTTCAATCTGAGAGTTATGCTCCTCACGCTGAGTTTTCATTTCTGTGCGAAGTTCTTTCATTTCCTCACGAAGTTCCTTCATCTGCGCGTTATGTTCCTCACGTTGAACTTTCATCTGTTCAAGAAGAATATCCAGCTTCGTGTTAATCCCCTGCATGTTAGCCTCAAAGACATCCTTGCGAACATAAATATCTTCCGAGACAGCCCCATAGCAAGCAGACCCTAACACCAACAGTACCAGCAGTGATATACATACCTTCTTCATGACAAATCCCTCCTTTGAGTTGTGCCTAAAATTCTATCATAATGACGAGCCAAGATGTAGACCGCACTTATCAACCTAATCCCCCTCAAACAGAAATTTGCGGTAAAATAGTCTCCATGAAACCGAAAATCCATAGACCAAACAAGACGGAGGTAGTATAGAGATGAAGCTAAAAACGTTCACACCAGCTGATGTAGCCGGAAAGAAAGTCCTCATGCGAGTAGATTTCAACGTTCCCTTCAAGAACGGGAAAGTAACCGACAATGCCCGAATCCTCGCCCACACAAGCACCCTCAAGAAGCTCCTCGATGCCGGTGCAAAAGTCGCGTTAATCTCGCACTTCGGCCGCCCGAAAGGCAAAGTTGACCCGGCATTCTCGCTCTCCCAGATCGTCCCAGATGTCGAGAAAGCATACGGTCTCAAAGTCGTATTCGTTGACGATTGTGTTGGCGATAAGGTAGCAGCAGCAGTAGACGCACTCAAGCCAGGCGAAGTAGTAATGCTTGAGAACTCACGCTACCACCCCGAAGAGCAGAAGAATGATCCCGAGTTCTCCAAGAAGATGGCAGCACCGTTCGATGTCTTCGTAATGGACGCATTCAGTGCCTCACACCGTGCGGATTGCTCGACAAGCGGCGTAATCCCGTTCGTTAAGGCAGCATTCGCGGGCGACCTTCTTTCACGCGAGGGAGACATGCTCGGAGCAGTCAGTGAGAACCCCGCAAAGCCCTACGTCCTCATTCTTGGAGGCGCAAAAGTCTCGGACAAAATCGACATCGTAGGCAACCTTCTCAACAAAGCCACGACTATCCTCATTGGCGGCGGAATGGCCTACACTTTCCTCAAGGCACAGGGCAAGGAAATCGGAAAGTCCCTCTGCGATTCAGAGCGTCTCGATTTCGCGAAGGATACCCTCAAGAAAGCCGCTGACATGGGCGTGAAAATCCTTCTTCCTGTTGACAGCGTCGTTGCCTCAGGAATGGACGCGACTGACACTGAAGTCGTTAGCAGCGATGCAATGCCTGCCGACAAGATGGGTCTCGACATTGGGCCTGAGACTGTGAAGCTCTTTGTTGCCGCTCTTGATGGCGCGAAGTCAATCCTCTGGAACGGTCCTATGGGAGTATTCGAAGACGCAAAGTTTGCCGAAGGAACGAAGAAGCTCGCTGAAGCAGTAGCCGAGATGACCCAGAAGCACGGTACAGTCAGCGTGATCGGCGGAGGAGACACAGCATCAGCAGTCCGACAGTTCAAAGTCGCCGACAAAGTATCCCACGTTTCGACGGGCGGCGGTGCAAGCCTTGAGTACTGCGAGGGCAAGAAACTTCCCGGCATGGAGCCATTCAGAATTTAAGGAGCGAAAATCATGGCGAAGAAAATCTATCTTTACGGCAACTGGAAGATGAACAACAATTACGCCGAGACTGAGGCATTCTTCAAGGAGTTCCCTGCGGCGTATGAGAAGGTGAAGGCGGACGACCTCGAAGTCGGCATATTTGCACCGTTCACGTCGTTATGGCCGCTCTCACAGGCTGCGAAGAAGTGCGGCATAGTATTCGGCGCTCAGAATGTCTACTACGAGGCAAAGGGAGCATTCACGGGCGAGATCTCAATCCCCATGCTTGCTGAGTATGGCGTAACCCACATCATCATCGGCCACAGCGAACGCCGTCATATTTTCGGTGAACCCGACGAGATGATTGCGAAGAAGGTAAAGGCTGTCCTCGACGCCGGAATGGTTCCTGTATTCTGCTACGGTGAGACACTGGAGGAACGTGAGAGCGGAAACACCTTCACGGTAATGGAACGTCAGTTGAAGAGTGCAATCGCAGGACTTACCCCTGATGAAGTTGCGAAAATCATCTACGCCTATGAGCCAGTCTGGGCAATCGGTACGGGCAAGACAGCAACTCCCGATCAGGCCGAAGAAGTCTGCAAGTGGAGCAGAGAACTCATCGGCAATCCGAAAGTCGTGATCCTTTACGGCGGAAGCGTCAAGGGTTCAAACGCGAAGGAATTGCTTTCAATGGCAGACATTGACGGCGCACTTGTCGGCGGAGCATCACTGAAGACCGCGCCATTCCTTGAGATTTACACGGCGTACAAGGGATAAAATAGCTATGCCCTCCTGCTTTACGGGCGGGGGGGTATTTTTGTCGCTCAAAGGAGGAATAGTAGTGAGGAAAAGACTTTTCAGCCTAACCGTAATAGCACTGTTAATTTCAGCTAATATGGCCATGGCATTGGACTTGGGCAGTTTTCTTTCGCCGGATTTGCTTTCGGGACTGCTGAAGTCAGAAACGAAGCAAGAAGCGATAGAGGCCTATCTTCCTGAGAACTCTCTCATATCTCGGGCAGAAGATACGGTCTACGGGGTACTGAGGCTTGATGACACTGGAGCGTTCCTGAGGTGGCTTTTCTCGGAGGAGAACGTGGATGTCTTCATGCCGTTGATCCTGAAGTCGAAGGATTCGAGCAACATAATCGGAGCAATCGAGGTAATCCGTGCATTTTCGCGTTCAACCCCGATAAAGTCAGCGGCAATAATCATCGGAGCATACAATCCCAAGAAGACCAAGCAAGAACCGTTCATGCAGTTTTCGTTCACTGTTGACGATGGAATGCTGTCGACATTGAGGAAGGTTTCAGACGGTGCAGCTGAAGACGCAGACTTTGCGAAGCTCATACTCGGTAATGACAATCCATTGACTGCGATAGCTCAGACGATGATAAAGGCCGAGAAGCAGAGCGGCGGAATTTACCGTCTCAACAATGAGTTCTTCGTGAAATCAGAGGGAGACATGCTGATTCTCTGCACATCACGCGGGGAATTGGACGCTTCCGTTGATGCTCTGAGAAATTCGGGTTCGAGACTTTTCACGAGGAACACGCGGAAGTTCGCGGACAAGGATTTTGCGTATGTTCATGTTGACTACGAGACGCTTGACGCATTGGACACGGATAATTCGCTTGAGGACGCTGACAATGTTGCAAAGTATTTCGACAAGCCGCTGAATTTCGAGCTGGGATTCACGAGCAAGCCTGAGAAGTTCATACTTTCGTTGTCGCTGAATCTGCTGGAGGCGATGAAGAAAGAGTATGCGCCTTCGGAAAACCGGGTAGCTGTTACTGGTTCATACCTGAGGCTCGCGGGAACGAAAAGCCCGTTGGCTGCATTAGGCGGTTACATGACGCTCTCGGCCATGAAGATGCACGACGAGGGGAGCGCATTGTGGAAGGAAATCGTGAGGCAGGTTCGTGTACGTTTCGGGATAAGCGAAGAAGAGTTTTCGGCGTTCTTCACCGGGCCTCTTTCCGTAACGGTGAACGACAACGTAACCTACGAGGGTCTGAAGATACCTGCGATCTACATTTCGCAGACTGGAATGAATGGAGCGGCCGAGAAGGTATTTGCCAGACTTCAGAAATCTCCGCATTTCCAGAAGACGAAGGACGGAGTATTGCAGCTTGATTCGTCGATAAGCCCAGTACCATGCTTCATTGAGGACGATGGCGAGACGCTTGGGATAAACTTTGCTGAACTCGAGAACCTCAAGTCCACCCCGACGTTGAAGCCGGCATTATCCGACCTGATGAACGAGAAGGGAATCTCGGCGTTATGGATTGATTTCGCTGGGATACGGGACTGGATTATGGACGCGGAGAACGGAGTGTTTGCGATGGTTCTGCCGATGGCGAAGATGTTGGGCTTCGGTGAGATTGTTGAGGCCGCGAACGACATATTGACGGCGGAATTTTCTGTGCCATCAATCTCACTGCGTGCTGAGGACTCTGAGACGTTCCGCTTTGAGTTTGCAAACGCAGGAATCAACGCGAAGAACGGACTTTTAGCTAGGATCGTGAAGGTCTATCAGAAGTTCGCTAAGTAGACAATACAGCAACATAGAAGACCTGCCTCCCTTGCGTGAGAGGAGGGGTCAATAGAAGTTTAACAGCCCTCAGGCTCTCTAAAATGGGGGTCTGAGGGTTATTTTTTTGCGAAAGGGGACTACAATTACATCGAAATGGGCAGACAAGACATAAAAACGTACTTCAATACAGAGATAGAATCGTCATCACTGGAGGCAGCAGAAGAATCACGTCTCTCGGAAAACGCGATATGGCTTCTTGAACAGCGGTATTTTGTCCAGAGATACGACGCTGAAACCAAGTCAGTCAGGAAAGAGCGGGACTTCGAGGAATTTGCGCGCAGAGTATCGCGTACAGTGGCAAGCGCGGAAGTGAATTACAGCGATGATGCGGAATGGATCAGGACAGTCGAGAAGAATATTGCAGACGATATTCTCAACCGACGTTTTCTCTTCAACTCACCGTGCCTCTTCAGTTCAGCGGCAGGTCTCACTGTAATTCCTGAAATGTCGGCCATAATCTACAAAGACCCCGACGATATGGCTCTTGAGGATTACAGGAAGCTCTACGAATCCCGGACGAAGAACCAGCAGTTATTTGCGTGCTTCGTGATAAGCGTACCTGACAGCATCGAGGGAATATTTGAGAGTGTCAAGAACGCGAGCATAATCAGCAAGTTCGGCGGCGGTGTCGGTGGAAACTTCGGGCATCTCCGTGAACACAGCTCCGAGATTGCCGGCGGAACGGGCGGAAAGGCATCAGGCCCTGTGTCATTCATGGAGACATGGAACACGATGGGCGCGGTTGTCGTTCAGGGCGGAAAGAGACGCGCGGCATTGATGGGAATGCTTTTCGACGACCACCCCGACATCTATGACTTCATAGACTGCAAGACTGAGGACGGGAAGCTCTCGTACTTCAACATCTCCGTAGCAATCTCCGACCAGCTCATAAAAGCGGCAAGCGATGACGATGATTTTGACCTTCACTCTCGTGTTGACGGCAAGGTTGTCAGGACAGTCAAAGCCAAAGACCTCATGAACCACATCTGCGAATCTGCATGGAAGCGCGGAGACCCTGGCGTATTCTTCATTGACAGGGCTAGGCAGGACAACATTCTCAAGGCCGGCGGCTCAGAGTGGGACATCGAGGCTACAAACCCATGCGGTGAACAGCCATTGCCGAACTTCACGAGCTGTAATCTCGGCTCAATAAACGTTGAGAAATTCGTGAACGCTGACGGTAAATTTGACTGGGAGAAATTCAGCGCGCAGGTATTCCGTTCAATCTACTATCTTGACTTGGTGATTGACGCTTGCTCGTACCCGTTGGAGAAAATCGGCATACGAACGAAATCAATACGCCCCGTAGGATTGGGGATAATGGGGCTTGCTGATGCCTCGATAATGCGCGGTATAACCTACGGCTCGGACAAGTTCAACGCATTCTGCAAGAAGCTCGGCGGGACTATGGCGCGTTCAGCATTGAGTGCTACGATACAGATAGTTACTGACGCGGAAAAAACTCCGTTCCCAGAACATGGCCTGGTTCGTGAACTTTTCGGCGGCATAAAGATACCTGAGACCAACGGCGAGTACCGAGCGTTGCTTCGGGCCATGAAGGACGATGGGAAAATCCCCGTAACCCTCGTGAACACTCTTGAGGAGTTCGACTTTGAGGACGCTAAATTTATCCTCTCAAATCTTTTCAGGGGCAACATGCGTAACAGCCGCAGACTTTCAATCGCTCCGACTGGTTCAATCTCAATGCTACTCGATGCAAGTTCAGGAATTGAACCGAATTTTGCGTGGTCGTGGAACAGGCGAATCATGAAGACTGACGGCTCAGGCTTCGAGGACAGGGAGTTCTGGCACAAGCTGCTTACACCGGAGCTTCGTTCTGAGTACCGTTCAACTGGCGGGCATATCTCCGACCCTTCATATGTTACGGCCTACGACATAACGACGCAGCAGCATGTGAACGTAACGGGGATATTCGCGCATTTTGTTGACAGCGGCATAAGCAAGACCGTGAACCTTCCGAACTCTGCGACGGTTGATGATGTCCGACGGGTATATCAGGAGTGTTACGAGATGGGGTGCAAGGGAATAACGATATACAGGGACGGTTCTCGCTCGTTCCAGCCGATAGAGGTGAAGAAGGAAGAGGAGAAGAAGCCTGACCCTGAGCCAGAGGAGCAGGAGAAGCCCCGCCGCGTGAAAGAGCGTCCTTCACCCGTAGTCTTCGGGAAGACCATAAAGGACACAACTCCGTGGGGAAGCATCTACATAACGCTGAACTTGGACGGCAAAGACCCGTTCGAGATATTCATCAACGTCGGAAAGTCAGGCTCGGAACTCAAGGCCATGACTGAGGCACTTTCCCGCGTAATCTCGTTAGGCTTGCGTTCAGGCTGTGTACTTGAGGACTTCATCGACACGTTGAGAGGTCTTTCC
>JAFRSL010000179.1 GCA_017427625.1 Synergistaceae bacterium
AAGCCTACACTCACGATTGAAGACGTTGAACGCCTCATCGACGCCAAACTTCAAAGCAAGAACGCACAATAAGAATGCGTGGGACTTCGGGGATCAAACTCCTCTAAGTCCCGCATAAACTCTTTCTCTCACCTTCCACCCCAAGACCTCGCGGGTGTACCTGATCACATCGTCGCAAGCCCCTTTCTCGCCCATTCTTTCACGCCCAGTCTCGGCCATGAAGTCATAAAGCTCCCTGTCCTCAAGAACCCTCAAAGCACATTCAGCAATAGCCCTCGATGTCCCGTGAGTGAGGATTTCGGAGTCCCCGAGCAATTTCTTCTGGACACGCTTACCTTTGTCGTCAGGAGCAATGACAGGAATCCCAAGTCCCGCGCAAAGCTGATTCGCTGTTCCTCCCATTCCCAAGAGCAGACACACCCCGTCAGAAGCCCTCGCAATATCCTCACTCGTGAGCATCACCGACACATTTCCTTTCGTGAGCATTCCTTCAGAGTTATGCCACCCCAAAGCCTCACACTCACCGAAGAATGACGAGTAATCCAAAGTAGGGGCTAATACCATTTTGAAATCGCAATAACCATACTGCCTCATAATTTCAGCAGCTCCCAGCAAAATCCCCGCATTCTTTCCTGCTGACTTTCTGCTTCCAGGCAAGAGGAGTATCACGTTTCCCCTCGACACATGAGCATCACCGAGCAAGTCCATAATCGGGCTTCCGACATAGCAGGCAATATCGCCAATCTGCGACGCTGTAGGTTCGTCCCGTGTCCAAGTTCGAAGCGTGAAGTTCCGTATCATTGCCCGTTCAGTCCTCCAATGACCCGAAATGTAGACGGTCTTAGCGGTTGCGACGAAAGCAGGATGCCTTCCACTTCCCCACAAAGTATGAGCTAGAAGGTACACATCTCCAACGCAGACAGGAGGCAGTATTTTCCGTGAGACTTTCCGCCAATCTCTGAGCTGTTCACGAACCTGGCCGAGCAATCCAGCCCTCAAGTCCGAGACAAGTTCCCTAAGCGAGTATTTGAAGATTCCAGCCGAAGGAGTTACGGATTTTGCCGACATAACTTCAACGCCCGCTTTCTTGAAAGCCTCGCCTCTCCCAACAAGCGGGAACGCTGAGACTTTTGCTGACGGGTAAGCATTCATCATCTTCACGGCCAAAACAGAGGCAATAGCATCCTCACCGTAACCGTTCGAGGCAATGACAATTTCCGGCCTCATGATCTCCGCAAGTTTCCGAGTGAAGCGTTCAAACTCTCTGACTTTGACAGCGATTTTGGGGACTGCGAGGGGGAGTGAAAATTCTTCCGGCGAGATCCCCTGCATGTTCTCAAGGTCTTTCTCAGTGCAGACAATGTACTCAGCTCCGGCCGACTTCTCATTGAGTGCGCGAATGTCATCGTGAGTGTATCTGTGATGGTCTCGGAACTCGCAGCTTCCTGAGACGATGCAGCCTGCTTTCGTGAGCGATGATGTGAAAGTTTCGGGGCTTCCAGTTGCCGAGAACGCAAAAACTCTCGCACCCTCATGAGGTGTTGTACCGCCCCAGCCGTCAGCAACAATATCCGACAGGAACACTCTCTCATCATCAACGTACTTTCTGACGGAGTTAATGACGCTTTGAATATCGTTTGACATTGAAGCCTTTGTGATTACAACGATGTCAGCCCTCCTTAACGCAGAAGCCTTCTCCCTCATAATTCCTGAAGGTGTGAGTCTTCCGTTCCCGAAAGGACACAGAGCGTCAACCAGAACGATGTCGCAGTCCCTCATCATGGCCCTATGCTGGAAAGCGTCATCAGCAATCACAAGCTCAACTCCCAAATCCCTCAATGCGTTGATTCCGTCAATCCTTCGTTTTGAGACAGCAACAGGAACATTCGGCAATTTCCGCGAAATCATGAGAGCCTCGTCGCCCGTAATGTCGCGTTCGCCATCGCCGTCAGTGATTATCGTAACGTCCGTAGCTTTCCCCATGTAGCCCCGTGTAACTATGCCGACTTTTATCCCGCGTGAGAGAGCGTATTCGGCAAGCATTATCGTGAAGGGAGTTTTATTAGTGCCACCGTATGTGAGATTCCCAATGCTTATGACTGGGATTGGAGTTTCGTCAGCCCTGAGTAATCCGTGAGCCCTGAGGAAATTCAGAGCGGCCACGAAAAGCCCCGTAATCCACGAGAATGGTGTCAGCAATATGTCGAAAGCGAGGCTGTAAGATTTCCCCTTAGCGTGGCTGATGTAGCGTCTATAGATTTCCGTAAAGTTCGGCATAAAGCCCTCCCATTGCGATAAGTTCGTCATGTGTTCCTGCCTCGATGAATCTTCCGTCTCTGAGGACATAAATTCTATCAGCGTTCCTTATTGTGCTTAACCTGTGAGCGATTATGATTGATGTTCTTCCCTTCATGGCCTGATTCAGTGCTTTCTGTACGGCAAGTTCTGACGCGGTATCGAGCGAGCTTGTAGCCTCATCGAGAATGAGAATACGCGGGTCTCGGATTACTGCTCTTGCGATTGCTATTCTCTGTCTTTGGCCTCCCGACAATGTAACGCCTCTCTCTCCAACAAGAGTGTCATAACCTTCCGGCAAACTCTCAATGAACGCGCTGATGTCAGCAATTTCAGCAGCCTCTCTGACTTTTGCCATGTCAATCTCGCCCATACCATAGGCAATGTTGAAGGCAATACTCCCCCGCATTAGGACACATTCCTGCGGTACTATGCCAATCTGACGGCGCAAGTCCTTCAGCCCGAACTCCGAAATATCAGTGCCGTCGATGAGAATCTTCCCCGATGACGGCTCATAGAAGCGCGGGATCAGGTCAGCAATCGTAGACTTACCTGAACCAGTCGGCCCAACGATAGCGATTTTCCCGCCAGCCTCAACGTCAATGTTAACCCCGTGAAGAATCTCCTGAGTGTCGTAGCTGAATGAAACATCGCGGAATGATATGTTGCCCTTTATGGCGATGTGTTCATGCCCGTGCTTGTCATCTTCAACGGGGATATTCAGGATTGCGCAGATACGCTCGGTGCTTGCAATGCCAGTCTGCAGGGAGTTCATCGAGTTCATAACGCTCCTTATTG
>JAFRSL010000180.1 GCA_017427625.1 Synergistaceae bacterium
CGGATAATATCAAGGCTGTTTTCTACGCTTGTATGAACAGGCCATCCAGCAATAGGACCGACTTTGGGAGAACTCGCATATCTATATAAATCTTCTGCATCTGATTCTTCCCATGAACGCAAAATCAGCCTGTTTGTATTCCGAATCATCAATGTTCCTCCATATCAAAATCTGATTCGACTCCTCTCAAGGGCAAAACCCTAAAGAAAATAACATCTCCCCTGCACATACGCAAGGGAGACAGTGAAATTCATGATGCTTTACTCGTAATCTATCCGTTCAATCTTGAAGATTACCGGCCTCGTTCCGTCCGAACAGCAGGCAATCATCTCATTCTCGCGCTCCATCCAGCCCTTCATGATAGAGCCGCCCTGAAGTCCCGTGTAGATGTACCGGCTAATAGCGTCCCAAAGTTCCGAGCAATGCGGCATCTTAGGACCGCCTGCAATAGTATCGGGGTCAGCATCACTATGGACGAGCGTATTCAAACCACAGTGCCAGAAATCGTCCCTCTCATCATCGCGGTAGAACTCGAAAACATCGCCAACGTTGTAGCATGGACATTCGCCGGAATCAGGGTCGGCGCAGTATTGTGCTTGAAGCTCCGGGTATAGCTTCTTGTCGATGACTGTCAGCCTAACTTTGTGCTTCATGCTAAACTCCGAGACCTTCAGCCCATTTCTTCAGCTCATTCACTGACACTGAGGAACGGAATAACTTTCCCTCCCGAATTTCCGCATTAGGCGCGCTTGGTTTGAGACCTTCAACAGCCCTACCAAAGCCTGAACCTCCCGATGTCGCAAAGAGAATTATCTTCTTCCCGCTGAAATCGTATGCCTCAAGGAATGTGTTGATGATTGTCGGCGCAACGTACCACCAGATCGGGAAGCCCAAGAATATCACATCATGGCCGGAAATTTCTGCTGACTTGTCGGCAAGTTCGGGGCGCGATGATTTGTCCTTCATCTCGACGCTTGAACGGGAGCTTGAATTGTTCCAGTTGAGGTCGGCTGACGTGTATTTGACCGCCGGACGAATCTCGTAAAGGTCAGCACCCGTTGCCTCAGCGAGTTTCTTTGCGACTGACCCGGTTACCCCGCTCGCCGAGAAGTACGCAACAAGCACACGGCTCATCACATGCTCTCCTTCAGAATCTCGATGACCTCATCACGCGTGAGCTTCCTGTAGCCACTCTCAAGAAGGAACGTAGCATCAGCAATCCCCTCGTACATCTCAGGAGTAACACCAAGCTCCTTGAGGCTCATCACGACTCCGATTTCCCTCATCCATGCCTCAAGAGCCTTCAAGCCCTCATCCGCAAGCTCCGTGTCAGACTTGCCTTCAGGATTCACGCCCCATACGTTCACGGCGAAACGCGCAAACTTCTTGAGGCCGTCGTTTATGATGTGCCTGTAATAAGCGAGAGAGACCGCCGCAAGTGTCATTCCGTGCGTAGCGTTGGTGAACGCCCCCACAGCATGGCCGAGCATGTGAACCTCCCAGTCCTGAGTCTTCGCCATCCCCACCAGCGTGTTCAACGCCCATGTAGCCGTCCACATGATATTGCTCCGCGCCTCGTAGTCCTTGGGGTTCTTGGCGGCAATCCTTGAGCTGTGAACGAGGGACTTCATGAGGCCTTCCGACAGGTAATCGCTCGTGTTGTCGTCAGTGCCGGAGAAGTACTGCTCCATTATGTGCGACATTATATCGAAGAATCCCGCGACCATCTGATACTGGGGGACGGTGAACGTGTATTCGGGGTTGAGGATTGAGAACTTCGGGAAAACGTTATCGCCAAAGACATGGCCGATTTTGAGTTTCTGAGCGTGGTTAGTGATGACAGAGCCGCCGTTCATCTCCGAGCCTGTTCCCACCATCGTCAACACGCAGCCGACGGGAATGATTCTGCATTCAGGTTCTTCCATCTTGAGGAAGTATTTTTCCCAAGCGTCGCCGTCATAGTACGCTGAGACTGATACGGCCTTCGAGTAGTCGCAGACAGAGCCGCCGCCGACAGCAAGTATGAGGTCAACGTTATTCTCACGCGCGAGCTTTGCACCCTCAACGAGTTTCTCCGATGTTGGGTTTGACATTACGCCGGGAAGGTCGATGATGTTTTTGCCGGCTGACTTGAGGATTTCGACGATTGAGTCATAGAGTCCGCTTTTCTTGACCGAGCCGCCTCCGTAAGTGAGCATGACGTTCTTGCCGTATTTCGGGAGTTCCTGCTTGAGTCCGTCGAGGGCATTCTTCCCGAAGTACAAGCGCGTTGGGTTGCAGTATGTGAAATAGCCTAACATGATTATTTCTCCTTTGTATTGTGATAGTTGAATGATAGCATGTTGAAGCATGGTTTATGGCAAATGAAGATTAGTACCACATAGTCCAACCTTTTTCCGGGAAACGGTTTCTACTCTGATATTTCTCCAAAAGTCGCCATGCGTGATGGGCATACATAGATATGGAGTTGGGACAAGGCAGGTCAAGAATGCGCTCACCAGTTTTGCGGTTCAACGAGACTATCCCGTATTCCTCGCGGCCTTCGGGGTAGTAACGATAGCTCACCATCTCGTCCGTCAATAATTCCAATTCAATACGTTCCATTAACTGCCCCAGTCATGATTCAGCATAACTTGTCTCCGTTCTTCGCTTCGTCTGGAATATCCGGGACTGCGAGAATTATTCCGCCCTCACTGTCAGTTCCAAGAACGAGAACCTCGCTGAAGAAATCTGCAATCTGTCTCGGCGGGAAATTCACAACACCAAGAATCTTTTTCCCGACAAGTTCATCGGGGTTGTAGTAGTTCGTGATCTGTGCGCTTGAACGCTTTATGCCAACTTCGTCCCCGAAATCTATCGTGAGTTTGTAGGCGGGCTTTCGAGCTTTTGGGAACGCTTCGGCCTTTATGATTGTGCCTACTCTGATGTCAAGCTTCGCGAAATCGTCATATATTGCCATTGTTGATGCCTCTCTTTGTGCTGGAATACCGGAAATTATAGCATCATGCCGCGTTTGAATTGAAGGCCTCCATGTCAAGCACCCCCATTCTTGACGAAGCAACGAGAGATGTTGATACTATGCTGAAGATATTGACGGGAGTCCGCAGGATAGTCAGCACGGCATCAACGCCCATAATTATACCTATTGCTTCGGCCGGCACACCAATCTGCGCAGTCAGCACCGCAACGCATATCAGCCCCGTACCAGGAATGCCAGGCGCACTCACAGAAAGTATCACCGATGACGCTATAACTCCAAGAATACCCGTAAAGCTCAGGTTAACCCCATAAATTCCCGCGAGCGTCAATGAAGCAAGAGACACGTACATCGCCACGCCGTCGAGGCTCACAGTCGAACCCAGCGGCACGGAGAACGAGCATATCTTGCGCGGTATTCCGAGCTTCTCGCAATACTCCAAGTTTATGGGAATGCACCCGGTTGTTGATGACGTGAGCGAGAACAGCATAACGGGAAAATATTTCTTTATGAACGTGAAAGGGCTTACCCTCCCAACGACAGCAACATATGCCATGTCCAAGCACAGAACCAGAGCAAGCCCCGCAACAGTCGCAACGCAGAATCCTCCTAGCGACAAGAGATTTCGTGAGCCCGCGTCAGAAGTTAGGACGGCTGACAGTATCGCGCAGAAGGCAGCAAAAGGGATCAGGGCGATTAACGCTCTAGTGAAGGCCATGAACATTTTGTTGCAGGCATCGAAGAGGTCCCGGAGGATTTTCCCGGCCTCGCCTATTGCACCCATTGACCAGCCCAGAGCGAACGCCAAGAATATCACCTGTATCATGTTCATGTTCAGGAAAGGAAGAAGGATGTTTGACGGGATTATGCTGGTGATGAAGTCGCCCTGCTGGAACGATGACGAAGGAATCACAGCTCCCGCCGAAGCCGTGAATGAATGAATTTCAGCTCCCGGCCGGAAAATCATGAACACTCCCGCGCCTATTGATGACGAAAGGAACGTCATCGCAAGGAACAGCGAGATGATCAGCCCTCCTGTCTTGCCGAGTTCAGAGAAGCTACCGAACTGCGCGAGGCATGTGATTATCGAGAAGAACACGAGCGGAGTTACGGCGGTCTTGAGGGCGTTCATGTACATGGTATTGAAGCGTTCGAGGA
>JAFRSL010000181.1 GCA_017427625.1 Synergistaceae bacterium
CTCCCCTGCAAATTCTCACAAGGGGAGTGTTAGTTACTTCATCAAATCCGCGATAGTTATACCGTCAAAGAAATCATGTATTATTCCGCCGAGCTTCTCCCACATCGGGCGGGTACGGCAATCTTTCGCTCTCGGGCATTCGTTAGGCTCGCAAGCAGTACACGTTACGGGCGCAAACTCCTCGTCCATCGCCAGAAGAACATCGCTTACCCTGCATTCTTCCGGCCTTACAACGATACGGTAGCCGCCTCCGACCCCGTGCTGTGCCTCAACGAAATTCCCCCGAGACAATGAGGCCATGAGACGCTCGGCATACTTCTTCGAGACTTCCTGACGCTCCGAAAGCTCCTGCGTCGTGATAAATCCCTCGTCCTTGTTCTCAGCAAGGTCAATGAGAAATCTCAGCGCATACCTTCCGCGTGTCGAAATCAGCATCTCATCACTTCACTGCCTCGAATCCCTTCTGCAAGTCGGCAAGAATATCATCAATGTGTTCCGTCCCTATCGAGAGCCTGATCGTAGTCGGACGAATACCGCATGACAGCAATTCTTCCTCGCTCAACTGTGAATGTGTCGTCGATGCAGGGTGAATTACGAGCGATTTTACGTCGGCAACATTTGCAAGGAGTGAGAAGAGTTCCAAGCTCTCCGTGAACTTCTTGGCAGTCTCAGCGTTGCCCTTTATGTCGAACGTGAATATTGACGCGCCGCCGTTGGGATAATACTTCTCGTAAAGCTCCTTCTGCCTTCCAGTCTCAAGCGACGGGTGATTTACGCGCTCGACTTGATGATGCCCCTTCAGGAACGATACGACCTTCAGCGCGTTTTCAACATGACGTTCAACCCTCAGCGACAGCGTTTCAAGTCCCTGTAACAGCAAGAACGAATTAAACGGCGACAAGCAAGCCCCCAAGTCCCTCATCAATGTTGTACGAAGCTTGATGATGTAAGCGAGATTTCCGACAGCCTGAGTAAACACTACGCCGTGATACGACGGGTTAGGTTTTGAGAGTCCGGGGAACTTGTCATTCTTCGCCCAGTCGAAATTACCGCCGTCAACAACGACACCGCCCATAACCGTGCCATGACCGCCGATGAATTTCGTTGCCGAGTGAACCACAATGTCCGCACCGTACTCAATCGGCCTGCACAAGAACGGCGTTGCGAAAGTGTTATCGATCACCAGCGGGATCCCATTCTCGTGGGCGATTTTTGCGACTGCCTCAATGTCGATAACGTCTGAGTTTGGATTGCCAAGCGTCTCAGCGTAGAGCAATTTCGTGTTGGGCTTGATGGCTTTTGCGAAGTTAGCGGGGTCAGAAGGGTCAACAAAAGTCGTAGTGATTCCCTGTTCCGGCAGAGTGTTTGAGAAAAGGTTGAACGTTCCGCCGTAAAGGTTAGTCGACGATACTACATGACTTCCGGCGGGCGCAATGTTCTGGACTGCGTAGGCTATTGCTGATGATCCTGACGACGTTGCAAGTGCCGCTGCCCCCGACTCCAACGCCGCGATGCGCTTCTCGAATACGTCATTTGTGGGGTTCATGAGACGTGTGTAAATGTTGCCCGGTTCAGTGAGTGCGAAACGTCCCGCCGCTGTTGCCGAATCCTTGAAGACGTACGATGTCGTCGCGTAAATTGGAACTGCCCGCGAGTCTGTGGTTGGGTCTGCACTTTCCTGGCCTGCGTGGAGCTGAATTGTCTCGAACTTGTATTTGTTGCTGCTCATTATGCTGATGTCCTTTCGTTCTGAATTGTCGGGTAATGTAGTTTTCTCCTGTGCCCTCGAAAATATTTTCTCAAAAATTTTTCCTATGCTCATTAACACACCTTCTCAGTATGAAATTAGCTGCGGAAATTTTACACGTTAAAACCACAAAGTCAAGTCTCAAAAATTGCCGACCTGTTGCATCATTCATGAATCAATTTTTGTATAGGATGAATAATTTGAATTATAATCATATAATTTTTACAGATTATGCATTATATATAAAAATTTAAGCAGATTATTTGACAAATTTAATGTTTAAGAATAATATTCTCAAAAAAGTTGAAGGGAAGTTTTTATGATGAAGGTAACAGAAGAAGAGCTTTGCCGACATTCAGACAGTGTGAACGAACAGCTTGCACGTTACGGGGTAAAATTCGGAATCTACAAGAACGGCGAATTTCACGAACAGCTTTTCCCGTTTGACGTGATACCGAGAGTGATAGGCCATGAGGAATTTTCGTACCTTGAGCGCGGATTGAAGCAGAGAGTTACAGCCCTCAACGAATTTCTCAGGGACATATATTCGGACAGGAAGATCATCGCTGACGGTGTTGTTGCTGAGGAGTTCATCTATTCGGGAAGCGGATACATGGCCCAATGCGACGGTGTTTCCCCGCCGGGAGGAATCTACTCACACATCTCAGGCATCGACTTGGTACAGGGCAAGAATGGAAGCTGGTACGTTCTCGAGGATAACCTTCGTATTCCTTCGGGAGCATCGTATCCAATGATAGCCCGTGAGCTTTGCATGAGGAGTATACCGTCGGCCTTTGCTGACAATCTAACGGAGGATAACAGGAACTACCCTGAGCTTCTACGCCGGACTATGGACTACGTGAACACGGGCGGGCATTCGGTAATACTCACTCCCGGACGCTTCAACGCGGCATACTTCGAGCATTCATATTTTGCCGAACGAACTGGGGCGAGGCTCGTTACTTGCGAGGATTTGACGGTCGAGAATGACAGGC
>JAFRSL010000182.1 GCA_017427625.1 Synergistaceae bacterium
ATCTTCCTGTGAATTTTCATCATAGAATACTCCGAACTGGTAATCGCTTTCCGCTCCATCAGTGTAATATACTCCTAACTCGGAACTATATTTTCTCGTGCCTCCACTGAAAATTACTCCGCCCGCGTTTGTTTGCCTCCAACCTTCGGGCAGTTTAGCGTTATGCCAGCCCTGAAGCTCATCATCTGTCAGATTTATGATCGATATTGCGCCTGTACTCTGTGCTCCCTGTGAAGAGAGCCTGCCCATCATTACGGCGGACTTTACCCCGTTGTCTGCGATTGCGTTTCCTGACATGAACACATTGACCTGTCCCCCAAAATTCACTGTCTGAGTGTTCAGGGAGACAGGCTGTGTGTCTTCATGTTCGTGTGTTGTCGTGAGAATGTCCTCGAATGAGTCTGCCTGTGATGCTTTGGGCTTGGGTGATGTTACGGCACTGGTTGATGAATATGTTGATGTGGTATTGCCGATAATCATAGCATCATGCTCCTGTTTATGTGTTTACTATGATTGTCGGTTAATACCCCCCTTTATGTTATCTATCCCGGTAATGTGAGCCGCACTGCATAATCCTTGTCAAGTTATCATCAGTCAGCATCAATAAGTTCATGCTCCGTCAGCACTGCCCGCCCTGAACGAACATCATCAACAGCTTTCTCAAGCCTCCTAATGTTAACTGCGCTGTAGAACGGATCTTCGGCAGGTATAGTTTTAGTGTCCACTGCATGACGAGCAAGACGTGAAATCACCGCAGACATACTCAGGCCGATATTCGCGCAAAAACTCCTGAAGTTGTCCCGAAGTTCCTCGTCCATCGTGATATTCACGCTGACTTCAGACATTACACCATTGCCTCCTCAAGCACCCTCCTCACGTTATCCCTGCACTCCTCGTACTTCTCTCCCGGATGAGCCTCGTACTTCTTTTCACCCTCAATGAACATCGAGGGCACATGATAGTAATCATACTTCGCCGAAATCTCAGGGTGCAAATTCTCATCGACCCACTCAATTTTCACAGCCGAATACTCAGCTATCTCACCGTAAAGCTCCTTCAGTGCCTCCCTTGCCTGCTTGCAATACGGGCAGCCCTCAATGTAGAACGCCGTAACCTTTTTCATTTTTATGTCTCCTTTCATTTTTACGGATAGTATATAATAACTTTCACAGAAATTTTTACTGATTGAGAGGCTGTTCGAACCGTGCAAAAATCAATAAAGGCAATGTCCTCCTTCCTCATTATGATAGATATTCAGGAGCGTCTTCTTCCGGCAATCTTCAACAAGGACGAAGTTCTAAGCAATTCCGTCAAGCTACTCACTGCCGCAAAAGAACTCTCCGTCCCCTCCATAATCTCAGAGCAGTACCCTAAGGGAATCGGCTCAACAGTCCCGGAACTCAAAGCCTTAATTCCCGAAGGCTCGCCCGTTATTGAGAAGGTTGAATTTTCCTGCTGCGCTAATTCTGGCTTCGGTGATGCGTTCCTCAACCTCCGTTTCAATTCAGGAACTAAGGACACAGCCATAATATTCGGCGTTGAAACTCATATCTGCGTTCTTGGGACTGCGATTGACCTCATCGAGAAATACAACCTCAATGTCGTCGTTGCCGCTGATGCTTGCGGAAGCCGGACTCCAGAAAATCATTCGCTCGCTCTTCAGGCAATGCGCGACGCAGGATGCCTCGTTGTTCCGACTGAGACCGTAATCTACCAGATGTTAGGCAGAGCAGGCACTCCGCAATTCAAAGCCCTCCTGCCGTTGTTCAAATAGAACATGCGTCTCAAACCCGCCGTATTATTCGGGCTTCTATTATTCTATATATTCTTTCGCGGGATTGGTTCGCACGGCTTGATTGACCCCGTTGAGGGCGTTAACGCTTCCATTGCAGCACACATGGACGGCGGCGGAAATTACTTCGTCCCAAAAATCGGCGAGGCTCTTGCGTCAGGCTCAACTATGGGTTACTGGTGGCTCTCAGTTATCGCTCTGAAACTTATCGGGTGGAGCGAGTTCGCTGTGAGGTTCTTCTCAGCTCTTGCGGGTCTCGGAATGGTCTGGGCTTCCGCAAAATCTGCGCGTCCATACGATGATGACTCAATGCGGAAATCGTGGCTTGCTGCCTGTGTATGTGCCGGAATGACTCTGTGCTTCACGGTCTCGCAGTTCGCATCGTCTCATGCAATGTATTCGTGCCTGATGGGGATTGCTCTCGCAGGGGTAGTTCTTTCGGGCTACAACAAGCGCAAACTCGTGATGTCCCACTGTGCTATTGCGTTCGCGTTCATCGTTCATGGCTTCGAGGGATTACTTTTGCCTATGCTGGCGATGCTTATATACTGCGTGATCTCGGAGGACTGGGACATGATGCGCGACTTCTTCACATGGCCGGGCGGGATCTTAATCACAATCATCGTTTCGGGACTCTATTTCGTTACCCTAATCATAACGAATCCCGAAATCATACACTTCATGAGATGCCAGAATCATGCTTACACTTTCGGCGGAATTTCAGGGATTGCGATTTTCCTGTTCATGGCGTTCGTTCCATTTCATGGCTTCATCATAAGGGCGGTCTACGAGGTCTTCCCAAGAGAGTATCCGGCTAAGAAGTCTTACGAGCTATTGATGCTGACTTGGGCGGGTGTTTTCGCGGTTGCTCCGTTGCTTTCGGGCGATATTATGGCATTGGGGGCATGTGTTCCCGCGTTGGCTGCACTTTTGGGGCGTAAGATTGACACTTGGCTGACACAGCGCAGTTTCACGTCAATGCGCTATGCTGTAATGCTCAACACCGTAATCGTCATACCAGTGCTGTATTTCTTCCTGCCGTTCGTAACGCACAATTTCCCGGTCATAGATGCCTCAATGATGTCGCTGATCCCTTGGGGGATTGCTGAGGGGCTGTTCTTTTTCGCGTCGTGGTACTACACAAAGACACGTCAGCCAACAAAATGGGCGCGCAACGTCATGGCTACCGCGCTGATTTCCCTCATGCCACTTGCGGGAGTATTCAATCTTACGTCAGGATTGTATTCGGCTCATGAGGTCGGAATGAAGCTCAGGGATACGGTCAAGGGCAACGATGTCATACTTCAATACGGCGTGAATCACCCGTCGATGTATTTCTACACTCTCAGGAACTCGCACATAATAGACGCTGATTTAACGCCCGGCGTCGCGGAGAAGAAATATATTGCCCCCGAGTCGGCAATAAATACATTATGGGGCGGAAAGGGAAGGGTATTCCTCATAATGCCGTCTGACTTTAAGCCCGAAACTCCTCTCCCTCAGAATGTCTTTCACATCACTGAGGCCGAAGGTTTGTTATTGTTAAGTAATCAGTAAGGAAGGTATATACATGCGTAAAATTTTAGCGTCGTCAATTCTCGTTATATTCATGCTTACGTCCTGTGCGTTTGCTGACGTAAACCCTGACACCGAGATTCACAAGGTCATGGGCGGTCTTTACTCGCTGGTCTCAGCTATTGCCGTGAATGGTGAGGCTGCTCCTGATATTCGGGCTTTGCGGAGATATTTCAATGATGCTCCGAACGGCTGGCTTGATACTATCCGTGTCGAGAGAGTCGGCAATGACCTGTGGGCCGGCGTTACAGTAGGGAAGTATTCAACCGCGAGAAAGTTCCTGCGTTCAAACGCTCCGAAGCTGGGGATCACTGACACTCCGGCGGGTTCGGCATGGATGGGCGGAGATTTCGCGTGGATTAAGGCCGGAAACATCAGCAATGGGAAATTCACGCCCTCACCGCTCAAAGCAGCTCAGTCGGAAGGGGCGATATTCTTCAGCACTGAGGGGCAGGCTGATTGGTGGCAGTCATACCCATCGTTGAGCAAAAAGTCAGCGCAGGAAGTCATGAAACTTTGGGGCGTTAAAGAGGCTGGACTTCACAGACCGCAAGGCTCGGAGAAACGTATCAGCATCTATGACGAAGTGAGGCCGTCGGAAGTCAGGAAGCCCGATGACATGCACACCAACAGAAAGCATCAGTTCGGCGAAAGCTATGACATCGAAATGGGCGACGTTATATTCAAGCCCGTACCGTCAACAAGATACAGAGACTAGAGGAGGAATCACAATGTCAGTTCTAATATGCGGAGGAGCAGGCTACATAGGCTCCCACAACGTCAGGGCATTCACTCAGCACGGCGAGGACGTTATCGTCGTTGACAACCTCGAAACAGGACACAAAGCCTCAGTTCCGGAAGGCGTGAAATTCTACGAGGGAGACATCAGAAATTCCAGCGTTCTCGATAAAATATTCAGCGAGAACAAAATCGAGGCCGTCATTCATTTCTGCGCGTACTCACTCGTCGGTGAGAGCGTCGACAAACCGTTAAAGTATTTCAACAACAACGTCGGCGGAATGATCTCCCTTCTCGAAGCAATGCAGAGGCATGGTGTAATGCGCATCGTCTTCTCGTCAACAGCAGCAACTTACGGCGAACCCGCGAAAATCCCAATCCTTGAGACTGACCCAACAATCCCCACGAATCCTTACGGCGAAAGCAAGCGCATAATGGAGAAGATGATGAACTGGGTCTCGAAACGCTACGACATTCGCTACGTCTCACTGAGATATTTCAACGTTGCGGGAGCATGGCATGACGGCTCAATCGGCGAGGATCACAATCCAGAGACTCACCTCGTCCCAATAATATTGCAGGTTCCATTGGGCAAGCGAGACCATGTTACAGTCTACGGAGACGATTACCCGACGAAGGACGGCACTTGCATACGCGACTACATTCACGTTGAGGACTTGGCGAAGGCTCACATTCTCGCGCTCGAATACCTGCGTTCAGGCGGCGAAAGCAACATCTTCAATCTCGGAAGCGGAGACGGTTACTCGGTCATGGAGATGATTACGGCGGCAAGAAAGGTAACAGGCCATGAGATTCCCGCAGTAATTGGGACTCGTAGGGCAGGCGATCCCGCTCGTCTCATAGCTGACAGCAACAAAGCGCGTGAGATACTTCACTGGAAGCCGGAGATTACCCGAATGGAGGACATTATAGCTTCGGCGTGGAAGTGGCACAGTTCACACCCTAATGGCTACAGGGGGTAATCACATAGTAAGCAGATAAGTAGCAAAAAATTTTAATGAAAGGAGGAAGGTGCAAGAACGGTATAATACTTCCGAAAGGAGGTGCATCGAATGTACAAGGCAATAGTAATACGTCTGTTACCGACGAGATCACAAGCAAAACTATTTGGCAGAATATCGGAACAGCTCGTTGGACGTGGAACTGGGGACTTGCATTTCAGAAGAAATAATTTTGCGTGATGTGAATATGGGAATAGATGTAGGCGTGAAATCACTGGCCGTAGTGAGCTGTGGCGGACACAAGAGAGTGTTCAGGAACATCAATCGGAGTCACAAAATGCGAAGATTTACCAAACAGCTCAAGCATCATCAGAGAATTTTGTCGAGGAAGAAAAAAGGCTCGAAGAATTACCTGAAAGAAAAATACAGGGTGCAGGACTTATATGGCAGGATAAAGCGCAGAAGACACGAGTACACAAAACAGACAGCGGCAAAAATCGTGAGCATGAAGCCCAAAGTCATAGTGCTTGAAGATTTGAACATACAGGGAATGATGAAGAACCGGCATCTTGCACGGGCAGTCGCGGAACAGAATTTGTATTTACTGCGGACGCTGATAGAGCGCAAGGCTGCAAGTTCAGGGATAGAAATCAAATTTGCGGACAGGTTTTACCCAAGTTCAAAGACATGTTCAAAGTGCGGTCATGTGAAGAAAGATTTGAAGCTGTCAGAGCGGATATACAAGTGTCCTGAATGCGGGAAAATAATC
>JAFRSL010000183.1 GCA_017427625.1 Synergistaceae bacterium
ATTATGGCGTTCTGAAATCACTTGACGAAATCGCGGCGGCAGGGCATCGCATAGTTTCCGGCGGCGACCTGTACAAGGAGTCAGTGCTTGTTGACGACAAGGTCATGGAAGGACTGCGCATCTGCATACCCCTCGCGCCGCTCCACAATCCCGGCCACATCATGGGAATCGAGGCAATCCAGCACGCACTCCCGAAGCTCCCGAACGTCGTCGTATTCGATACAGCGTTCCACCAGACGATGCCCGACTACGCCTACATGTACGGACTTCCCTGGGAGTTCTACGAGAAACACAGAGTGAGACGCTACGGCGCGCACGGAACGAGCCATCACTTCGTCGCCCTTAGGACTGCTGAAATTCTCGGCAAGCCTCTGGAAGACCTCAAAATGGTAACGTGCCATCTCGGAAACGGAAGCTCAATCTCTGCCGTAAAGAACGGAAAGTGCATCGACACATCAATGGGCCTCACGCCGCTTGCTGGTGTACTCATGGGAACTCGTACCGGCGACATGGACCCGGCCTGCGTACCGTTCGTACAGAACATCACGAAGTATTCAGCCGACGAGATGAACAACTTCATGAACAAGAAGAGCGGACTTCTCGGAATTTCCGGCGTAAGCAGCGACTTGAGGGACGTTGAGGAAGCAGCGGCAAAGGGAAACGACCGCGCAAGGCTCGCGATCGACATGCTTGAATACGGAATCAGCAAGTACATCGGCGCATACACCGTAGCAATGGGCGGGCTTGATGTCATCGTATTCACGGCTGGAATCGGCGAGAACAGCGCATCAACACGCGAGGCAGTCTGCAAGAAGCTCGAATTTATGGGCGTAAAGATTGACCCGGCGAAGAACAACATTCGCGGAAAAGAAGCTACAGTAAGCGCGGACGACTCGAAGGTAAGAGTCATGGTCGTCCCAACGAACGAGGAGCTTATGATTGCCCGCGAGACAAAGAGAATCGCATTTGCATAGCATATTTCACGAGTCACAGAAAGCAATATTGACCCTCCCGCCCAAGAATGACACTGAGGCCGAGATTTCCGACAGCTGGGATTTCCCCGAAGGTGTCCTTGATTTCGACGGGCAGGAGTTCGTTTTCCCGAAAGGATTTCACGCTGAGGCTTCGTCGCGGTGGATTGAAGACGCTCTTTTGCTGGTGAACATCAACGTTTATGCTGAGGTTGAGGCGGAATGTGCGCGTTGTCTCACGCCCGTGAGCCTTGAAATATCGGGAGAATTGGGGTATCTTTATTATTCGCACGGTGCTGAAGAGCTGGAACAGTTCGATGACTTTATGCCCGTTGAGATTGACTTTTTCGGACGAGTTATCGACATCATGCCCCAGATTCAGGAGAGTATTTACACGCTCATTCCTACGAAGGTTTTGTGCAGGGAGGACTGCAAGGGATTATGCCCGAATTGCGGAACTAATCTCAACGAAAGCCAATGCTCCTGCGGGAATGAGAACATTGATCCAAGACTCGAAGCATTGCGTAATTTCAAGAGCGAATAATTTACACAGGGGGATTAAGTATCATGGCAACACCAAAGAGAAAAGTATCTCACGCCCGCACATCACAGCGGAAAGCTAACTGGCTCGGTTCACTCCGCGCGCCGGTAACAATGAGCTGCCCTAAGTGCGGAGAAGTTACATTAGCGCATCACGCCTGCCCTTCATGCGGTTACTACAAGGGTCGTCAGGTCGTGAAGATGAAGACCGAAGAAGCAGCCGGCTAGTTATCGCGGCAATGAGAATTTGAACGAGCCGGGGGTATGATTTTGCCTCCGGCTTTGTGGTAAAGATTATGAGCGAAGAAAAATTTTATTTCCAGTCAGAGGCCGCCGAACTTCTCCAGATGATGATTAGTTCGGTGTACTCGAATAAAGATATATTTTTACGTGAGCTTATTTCAAACGCTTCTGACGCTCTCGACAAAAGGCGCATAGAATGCCTCAAGGACTCGGAGCTTGCAGAGAACAAAAATCCCGAAATAAAGATAGAGATTGACACTGACGCGAAGACTCTCTCGGTCAGCGACAACGGAATCGGAATGTCCCGCGATGAGATTATCCAGTATCTCGGAACAATCGCAAAGTCAGGAACAAAGGACTTCCTCAAGGCCGCGAAAGACTCCAACACTCCGCAGGAATTGATAGGACAGTTCGGAGTCGGCTTTTACTCGGTCTTCATGGTTGCGGGAAAAGTTGAGGTCATAACGAGGAAGCTCGGAGGCTCTGAGACTTTCAAATTCACGTCTGACGGGGACGGATCATTCACGGTTGAGGACACAGAACAGCGCAGTGAATGCGGGACGACCGTAAAACTCTTCATGCGCGAAAATTCGGACGAGGGCGCGAAGAACTATCTCGACGAGTGGACTGTAAGGGACATAATCGGGAAATACTCGGACTTCATATCATGGCCGATTTTCTTCAAGGACAAAATCATAAACTCCCAGAAAGCAATCTGGCAGAGGCCCGAAAGTGAAGTAAAAGACGAAGAATACAACGAGTTCTACAAGCACCTCACTCACGATTATCGCGACCCATTGACACGCATAAAGATTAACGCGGAAGGCTCGACAAACTTCAAGGGATTACTCTTTATACCGTCGGAAGCACCGTTCGACTTCTTCATGAATCCTGACTCGGGCGGAATTTCACTCTACATCAACCGCGTATTCATCATGAACGACTGCAAGGATCTAATCCCGCAGTACATGAAGTTCGTCAGGGGAGTAATTGACAGCGAGGACTTGCCGCTTAACATTTCGCGCGAGATTTTGCAGGACGAGCCTATAATCCGCATAATCAGGAGAAGCACACAGCGAAAAGTTTTCGGCGAACTCAAGAAGATGCTCGAAAATGACCGCGAGAAGTACGCGAAATTCTGGACAGCTTTCGGACGTGTATTCAAGGAAGGAATCGCGCAGGATCACGAAAACGCGAAGACCATACTCAGCCTCGCAATATTCAGGACTACGCTCAATGACGAATGGACGACGCTCGAAGAATACGAGTCCCGAATGAAGCCCGACCAGAAGGGTATCTACTGCCTCGCAGGAAACGACAACATCACAGCACTCGAAGCTTCGCCAAAACTTGAGCCTTTCACGTCAAAGGGGTATGAAGTTCTCTTGATGACAGACCCGATTGACGAGTTCATTCTCGCGCAGGCCGACTTCATTCTTCCCGAAGGCTCTAAAGACTGGCTCAACATTGCAAGAGACGACGTTACGCCATACAGCGATGACGAGAAGAAAGCCAATGACGAGAAACTCAAGGAGCTTGACGCGGAATTTGAGCCTCTGAAGAAACTCGCGCTTGAGATTCTTCCTGACAAGCTGGAAAGCCTGAAACCGTCGCTGACATTGACGACCTCGCCCGCATGCCTCAGGGACGGCGCGGGAGGATTGTCGTTGCAGATGGAGAGGCTGATGCGTTCTGCTGGGAGAATTGTTCCGCCGCAGAAAAGAGTCCTCGAAATCAGCGCAACTCACCCTGCTGTCAAGAAGCTGGCCGCGATTGCTGAGACTGACAAGGACATGGCCGGAGATATTCTGAGGGTGCTTTACGAGCAGTCGGTGATTCTTGAGGGTGAGATGCCTGATGATCCTGCGGGATTCGTGAAGCGCGTTGACAAGCTGATGACGCTCGCGCTGGGGGATGGTTAAAAGATGCCGTTCCTTCGCGCAGCACTGCTCAAGAAGAAAGCCGAGCCTGAGCCTGAGCAGGACTATGTATTGCTGTCTCCGCTGGTTGAGGAACAGCCCGAGCCTGAGGAGGAATTTGAGCCAACAAGGATCGAGGAACTCCACAGGCTCATGGATATTAGGACGGAAGAGGCCGAACGTGAGGAGCTTGGTACAGAAGCAGAGACGATCCCTGAGTATGATGTCATAACGGTTGAAGTTACGCCGCTCATCGAGGAGGAAGTCCCGGAGTTCGAACCAGAGCCGGAAGTAGATATTATTGACGCTGAAATCACGGAGCTTGAGGCTGAACCAGAACCGATAATTGATGAAGTCGAACCTGAACCGCAAGAGGAATCACTCCCCGAGCCTGAGCTGCTGACCGAGCCTGAGATTGAGCCGGAAGTTTTGGCCGAACCTGAACCAGAGCTTAAGGAGGCCATAGAGCCGGAAGACGAATTACCGCCCGAACCCGAATCCTCAGCGGAAGAAATCGCGGAGCCTGAAGAGGAATTATCGTCCGAAGCTGAAGCATCGTCAGAAGAAATCGCAGAGCCTGAAACGGAAAATGATACTGAAGAATTTACGGGTACTGATGAGACTGTTCCTGTTCCTGAAGATAACGGGGGCAACCTTGATGTTTTGGAGGTTCAGGAAGAAGAATCTCTTGAGCCGGAAGCAGGGATTGAGGGAGCTGTTGAGGAGACTGCGGAAGAAACTCAGCCGGAAGAAGAACCCGAACCAATAGCTGAAGAAATCACGGAGCAGAAAGAAACCTCATTGCCCGAAACTGAAACGTCAGCAGAAGAAATCACAGGACAAGAGGACGCTTCACTTCCCGAAGCTGAGACAGTTACGGAGGAAATTACAGAGCCGGAAACTGAACCTGCCGATGAGGAGACAGCCGAGCTTGAGCCTGAAACACCGCCCGAAGATGACATCATTCCCGAAAACGACAACGAGGCCGACTTTGACGAGAACGCTTTGATGGACGATGACGATTCGCAGGAAACTGAAACCGAGTCCGAACCTGAACCCGAACCAGAGCCGAAACCACAGAAAGATTACAGCGGCTCACAGCTGAATTACGATTTCACGTCGGGCGAACGATATGTTGACAAGGTTTCGACAAAGACAGAGTTCGACAAGATGCTTGACGAGCTTTCGGCAATCAGCAAAGATTTGCTCTCGTGGGAAGCTGAGAAGTTCGCGAAGAAATATACCGACAAATTTGAGGACGGCGACTCACCTGTCGCAGACGCGAGGAAGTTCGAGGCATTTCTCGGAGGCTACATCACAAACGCGGCCATGCTGCTCTACGATCTGGGCTACAAGGACGCGGCGATCAAACAGCTTGAGCAGGCAATAAGTATCCTTCAGGCAAGAAAGAAACTTGAGGACGAGACTTCAGCCATAAAATCACGAGTTGAGGAACAGAATGACGCGGTTGATCTGTCCGACATTCTGGGACTTTTCGGGGACGGCTAGAGGCTCAACATGACAAAGACATAACGACAGCTTTCGTAAATAATACGGAGGCTGTTTTTTTACGCTATGTTAAAATTTAATCACCCAAAGTTTTTACACAATCTCAAAATAGTAAGGGAGAGATAAGTTTGTTCAGCAAGAAATTCATCGCATCAGTTCTCGTCCTCGTACTTTGCTTCAGCCCAATGGCTATGGCATCGGTCTACGAGGGTCAGCGCGTCCGCATCGTAATTGGCTCGACGGCGGTCTCTGGCGACAGCTACATGGTCGCGGACATCGTGAACCGTTACCTCCAGAAGTACCTCAAGTGCAGCTCAAAGGTTGACCCAATCGGCGCAAATGAGGCCTTCGCCACAATCAGGACAGCCGCA
>JAFRSL010000184.1 GCA_017427625.1 Synergistaceae bacterium
AAAGATTATCACGGATTTCAACAAGCCACAACACAAACTTGACGGAAAGCAGTCGGGCGTGTAAAATTTCTCAAGTAATCGAGCCGGGCCCATAGCTCAAGTGGTTAGAGCCACCGGCTCATAACCGGAAGGTTCCTGGTTCGAGTCCAGGTGGGCCCATGTCAAGGGAGAAAGCTCCTCGATGAAAAGTCGGGGAGTTTTTCCGTACCTCCTAACGATACACTGCCCCCCAAAATCACAACTGGTAATATAATATTCTAGATTACCGAAAATTTTTGACGAAGGAGAGAAATTATAGTGCCCCCAGAGTACGATAACGAACTGGAATATTTCTATGACCCAGACGAATTTCACCGTGAAGTCGTCTACGTCGGAGTAAATTCCCCGGAGGCTTATTCAAGGCAGCAGGCTAGGGATGCCGACAAACGCGCAATCGAAACGTTCGGCATCCCCAGTATCTTGCTCATGGAGAACGCTGCAATCGCCGTTGTCCGCGAGATGAAAGAGTACGCAGTCTTCGCTATAGTCTGTTCGCCCGGTTCAAACGGCGGAGACGGACTCGCAATCGCACGGCACCTCTGCATAATGGGAAAAGATGTCCGCGTCTACATCATAGGCGACCCAAAGAAAGGCAGCGAGGATTTCCGCACTAACCTCAAAATCATGTCCCGTTTAGCCCCCGAAGTCCTCAATACTATCAATGACGAAAATTTTGAGGAGTTCGAGAGCGCACTCAAAGGCTGTGAGGCTTGCATCGACGCTATATTCGGTACTGGCCTCAACAGACCCGTCGATGGCATCTTCAAACGCGCAATCGAGGCCATGAACTCCCTAGCTTCCCACATCGTAGCCGTCGATATTCCCTCAGGGCTTGACTGCGATACAGGCGATGAACTTGGCGTTGCGGTGAGAGTAGCTAGAACTGTTACCTTCCACCGCATGAAGAAGGGATTGGACATTTCCCCGCAGTTCGGAGGAGATGTTACGGTTTCATACATAGGCATTCCAAATTAAGGAGGAGTATTTTTCATGAAACGTTTTGTGGCGGGAATCTTCCTGCTTATGGCAATGTGCAGCGTCTCATGGGGCGCGGAATATGACCCCTACAACCTGCACTTCTGGTACACCAGCCCCGATTACGAGGCTCAGGTCTACGGCCGCTATGGCAACACGGACTACAACTTCTTCTACCAGCTCAGAGACGTTACAGGAGCTTCACGGAGAGAACAGGTCGCAGGGCCTCAGTGGTTCGCAACAGTCTACGAGAATTACTACTACGGCATACGTAGCGCACGTTACGGAGTCACTACGGACGAATACTACCCCGGCATCTACCGCAGAACTATGGGCGGCGAGATTCCTGACATTACTATTCAGACTGTCGGGGATCTCATTGACGGTTTCAACTTCGTTTTTGCCGAAGAACCTCAGCCTTACGCCTCAGCTTGGAGACGCTACGTTAACCGCGAGGTCTATGACGTATACCCAGACCCCGTTGAGAGCCTATGCCTCGTAATCACGAACGGTCAGGGCGAGTTCAACATCGACTTCGGGAACCCCTATGCGCGTCATTTCCCTTTCTGGTGGGACTTCAACACTGCCGGGTCAACAAGAGCTACGACGAAATGGTGGCTTCAGACCTTCGACTGGCGAAACGAAACTTACCCGACCTCAGAGCCCATCGCCTACATCTACAGTTCACCGGATGTTTACGTCCGCAACAACTCAACTGGAAGGTATGAGAAGGGCTACAAGGTTGCGGCTTCCGGCGACGCTCAGATCATCACGGAGAATGGGGCATGGCTCTACACGATTTCGGGCGACGAGATTTACACATCAGCTGACGTTCTCACATGGTCGGTAAATGCAAGCAGGGATAAAGTCTTCAATGCTTCGGGCGATTTGGTCTACACAATTGAGACTGACACTGCCGGCGACATGTTCATCTGCGAAATCCGAAACATCAACGAGTCAATAACCTTCTCGGACTTCGACGGCGACTACACGATGACCGTCAACCCTTCAGCAGAGCAGCCCATATCATCAGGAAGCTCACTCAGCGCAAACATTCGCGTGAGGGGCGTAACTCCGTCATTGTACGGGAGCAGTCTGGGATACATCACGTTCAGGCAGAGAGGCACATTCGCGCAGGGATACTCGAATTACCGCGAGTTCACATCAATCCCGTTCGTGGTCGCAAATGTTGCTGACGGTAACGCTTCGGTCAACCCGTTGCTTTTCGACATGATTGTTACGGACAGCAATGACAACGTTGTGAACCGAATCAAATTCACGTGGGATGCTCAGAGCGACAAGCTGGACCAGGATTTGGGGACGTTCTTCATGATTGGCTCAAGGGATGTTACGTACCAGCTTGAGACACGCATCACGAACAGGACAGGGACGCGATACGAGCTTTACCGCTACGACATGATGGGCTCGAGGAACAGCAATCCTAGCTACAGGGACAATCACAGCAGCATAATGCCCGATTACTGGAAGTATGACCTCACGCCGGACATGTACGGGACGCTTCCTGATACGTTCTTGCTTGACGCGCACAGCCAGATTGCGCCGGGACTCGTTACTGTCTACAAGAAGAACATAGGCGAGGGTTACAGGACAATCAACACCGGCAATGACACGGCAGAATCTTTCCGTCTGACAGAATATGCTGACAGCGCGCCCAAGAATCTCCGTCTCAATTACAGGCGGATAGGCGGAATGACCCCGATTGAGGGCGGGAACCATACACCTGAGAGCGGCGTTAATGTCCGTGAGTTCGTGATGGATTTTGCTGACGTTGCGAACAATGACGATGAGACAGCTCTGGAACTTTTCAGGCTCACTGGGAAATACCCGGCCATGATAGGGCGCGGGCCTCTGATTTCGATGTCGAGGATAACGGGTTCGGATTACGGTGATGATGCAGAGCCTGCGGAAGTTTCACCGGTCTACATAAACTCGTCAGCAATCGGCGCGTTCAAAATCACGAAGGCTGTCCCTGAAGGTCTTGTGAGACTGGTCTCTGAGGACACCGGAAGTGAGGACACAGGCGACGATACTCCTGATACTCCCGATACTCCTGAGACCCCAACGTCAGGAGATGCCGCAGAGTTCAGGATGTCGGAAGTGATATACACGAGCCTTGATATTCCGCTTCAGCCAATCGCAGTGAGGATGAGGATACCGAGACAGAACCAGCTCATCGTGAACCGCTGGAACGAGATGGACAATGCCTCAAACTCTCTGGAACTGTTCAACATCTTCGCGCGATACGGGACAGTGCTTGTGCGTTCGGAGTCAACGGGCGAGAGAGATGCTGACCTATTCTACGCCATCAACAACAAGGGCAGCGATTTGGGAGTGAGTGCGTCTGACTGCGTTAGGGCATTCCTCTACGATGATGCGCTGTATCTGGACTTCATCGTGGTCATGGCCGACGGAAAGAGCAGGAATGCGGGACGTACAGCATACGTTGAGATATTCGAGGACGACAGCGTTCCCTACATTCTCATCGGGGACGGCACAGAGGACGGTAAATGGGACCTGACGTTCTATGTTGGCGCGGCTACGGGAGGAAACTCGAACAGCAACGGAGGCACCTCACAGCCAGTAACTTCGGGCGACAACAACGCACCCAGCACAACCGGCTCATCTGGAGGCGGCGGCTGTAACAGTCTCGGAATTATGCTCGGAGTTGCTCTTGCAGTAACAATGATGAAGAAGAAGTAAGAATTTATCCCCCTTGTCGAAAATGGCAGGGGGGATTTTTTTATGCTACGAAAGCGTTGTAGATTGCTTTAACTGCGCGTTCAAAGTCCTCGTTAAGAACGCCCACGATGATATTCAGCTCACTTGCACCCTGATCTATCATTCGGACGTTGATTCTAGCGTCAGCCAATGCCTGAAAGATTTTAGCGGCTGTACCAGTCTGGGACTTCATGCTACGTCCAACAACAGCAATGAGCGCGATACCAGGCTCGACTTCGACCGACTCAGGCTCAACGAACTTCACGATTCGCCTCAACACGTCCTGCTCATGCTCAATGAAAGCCGACTCTTTAACGACCACAGTCATCGTGTCAATCCCTGAAGGCAGATGCTCAAGCGGAATGTTATTCTCCTCGAAGCACTGTGCGACCTTCCTGTAGAAATCGGGCTGTGAGTGCATGAGGTCTTTAGCGATTATGATTGAGCAGAAATCTTTGCGTCCAGCTATTCCTGTTATCGTGTACTGTGAACGCCTTGCAGTGTTCTCGACGATCCAAGTCCCCGAATCCTGCGGTGAGTTAGTGTTGCGAATGTTGATGGGGATGCCTGCGCTTTTGACGGGGAATATAGCGTCCTCGTGCATAACGCTTGCGCCCATGTATGCAAGTTCACGAAGCTCACGGTAGGTTATGCTGTCGATGCGGGCAGGTGAAGTTATGATTCGCGGGTCAGCCATGAGGAGTCCCGAAACGTCCGTCCAGTTCTCATATACTGCCGCCCTGCAAGCCCTCGCAACAATCGAGCCGGTAATATCGCTTCCTCCTCTTGAGAAAGTCCTGACCTTGCCGTCATGGCCCATTCCATAGAAGCCCGGTATGACTGCGCTTTCTGACTGTTCGAGCCTTGCTGAGAGAGCCGGGTAAGTCTTCGAGCCGTCAAAGTTCCCCGCCTCGTCAAAGAATATGACCTCAGCCGTGTCAATGAACTCGTAGCCCAAGAATGCTGACATGATGAGGCCGTTGAGAAATTCCCCGCGAGAGGCAGTGTAGTCTCTTTCCGGCGAATGCTGTAGCTTATCCTCAATTTCGTCAAAGGCTTCCGACAGCGACAACCCCAGTCCCAAGCCCTGAATGATCTCGTTGTACCTGTCCTTGACCGCGAGGAATGGCTCGTAGAAGTTCTGGCCTTTCGAGGCAAGTTCGTAGCACTCGTAGAGGAGGTCAGTGATCTTTGTGTCAGATGATGAACGTTTTCCCGGTGCTGACGGAACGACGTACACCCTTGAGTCATCGGCGTGAATTATGTCCGCAACCTTCCTGAACTGTCCGGCATCAGCGAGGGAGCTTCCTCCGAATTTAACGACCTTCTTCATAGCACTCGGAACTTTTGGCCTTCAGGCTTTGACGGGGCACTTACGTTTCCTACAGGCTGAATGTCCGCGAACCCTGTGTGAATGTTATGACCCTGATTCTTCGCGCACTCTATGACGTCCGAGACTACTGCGCTTGCTGTCGGCAATTTCCCCGCGCCACGACCGTAGAACATCACGTTGTCGACCATGTTTCCCGTAACCATGACGCCGTTGAAGACATCGTTGACCGCGTAAAGTGGGCTTGACTTCGGGACAAGATAGGGAGCGACGACAACCGACGGCCCTTCAGCCTCGTATACGCCGAGAAGTTTTATCGCCATACCCTGAGCCTCAGCGTCCGCAATATCCTGCTGAGTTACGCCCGTGATGCCCTCACACGAGACCTGTTCATACGAGAATTTCTTACCAGAGACGAGCGATGCAAGGATAGCGATTTTCCGTGCAGTGTCATGGCCTTCAACGTCAGCGGCTGGATTGCGTTCCGCGAAACCGTTGGCCTGCGCTTCCTTTAGGGCGGAATCGAAATCCTTTCCGGCTTTCATGTTTGTGAGAATGTAGTTGCAAGTCCCGTTGAGTATACCAGCAATCCTTGAGACTTTCTCATGGCCGAATGCCTCTCTTATCGTCCGAAGAAGTGGTATTCCTCCGCCTACGCTTGCCTCGAAGAGATACGAGCAGTTGTGCTCCCTTGCAATTGCGCTGAGTTCGACACCGTGAGCGTCAACGAGTTCCTTGTTGGAAGTGCAGACGGAGATACCGCGTTCGAGAGCGAGATGAGTGTAGGTGTAAGCAGGTTCTTTGCCGCCCATAGTCTCGCAGACGATCTTGATGTCGGGGTCATTGACGATGGTGTTGATGTCATGGACGACTCCGGGAATGTCCTCACGAATGTCGAGAATGTATTTCACGTGAACATTGTCGCCGAGAGTTTTCCTGATTTCGGCCTGATTGTTTGAGATTACGTCAGCAACGCCGCTTCCTACTGTTCCGAATCCGAATATTGCGATGTTTATCATGATTACTTCGCCTCGATGTATTTCTGGTTCACGAGAAGTTCAGCGCATTCAACAGCACCGCCAGCCGCACCCCTCAGAGTGTTGTGCGAGAGCCCGACGAATTTCCAGTCATAAACGGTGTCGGGTCTCAATCTTCCGATGGTAACGCCCATACCGCCCTCGTAATTTACGTCAAGGGCAACCTGCGGACGGTTATCTTCTTCCATGTACTTTATGAACTGTGCGGGAGCTGTCGGAAGTTTCTCACGTTGAGGAATGCCCGCAAAATTGTTGAGAAGGCTGACTAACTGCTCCTTGCTTTCGGGTTTCTTTCTGAACTTCACGAATGCCGCCGCTGTGTGTCCATAGAGAACAGGAATCCTTATGCACTGCGCTGAGATTGCCGGTTCATTTGCTGGGACGATTGCTCCGTTTTCGATGTGCCCGAAGATACGGAGGGGTTCTTTCTCGGACT
>JAFRSL010000185.1 GCA_017427625.1 Synergistaceae bacterium
AGCCCGCTCACCCCGTCAACATCGACATGCTGAAGCGCATACTCCGGACTCACTTTGAGGAAACATCGTCATACATGGCCGGGAAAGACAGCCCGCATTTCCAGAAGCCTCTAACGATCTGCAACGCTGAGACACTCGAAAGCTCGATATTCCAGATCCGCCACAACCCCGACCGCATAATAATCCGCAAAGCACTCGGCTCACCCTGCTTCTCGCCGTATATAGCGTGGTACTTCGGGATTCTCTCTGATCCTGAAGGTTACGAGGAGAAGGATGCTGAAACGTCTCTTGCCGAACATTTCTCGACAACGCCGGAGGATTTGGATTACCGTAACAACGCATGGTTCAGGGCGATGGAGATTCAGGCTGCCTGCAACATTCTTTACGCTGAGAAAGCCGAGACAGTCCACAAGAAAGTTATCGAGATTGAGGAACAGGAGGAGAAGAAATTTGCGCCCCTTGACTCACAGCTTGAGCTTAGGATTCGCAACCGTCCTGACATAGCGAGGGCGATGATGGAGGGGGCTGTGATGAGTTTTTCCGACGAGGCCGAAAATTTCACGCACGAAATTATGCGCGAACTCGGAATAATCACGGGCGAGGCTCTGACTGATGCGGTCAAGGGGCATTCATTCAAGGTGAGGATCAAAGCGGGGGAAATCACTGACGCTCTGGATGTTTCGGGGTGTATCTGCGGGCCATCGTATACAGATTTCGGGAAGTGGTCTCAATGCGAGGAAGTCAGCGAGGAGAAAGGCTACATAGATTTCACGTTCAACGGCGGAGAATGGCGGAATGACGCTGTTCCATGCTTCACGGATTTGTACATGGCCGTAACGGAGAAGTCAGGCAAGAAACGTGCCGCTACCGTAAGAGTGAGAGTGAGGGATTAGGGAATGGCAAGGAAGAAGAACAGTGCCGACGCGTTGTATGACCTTCTGAAGATGAATCCCAAGCAGGCGATAATAATCCTAATCATCGCAGGGCTTGCGTACTTCATTGGGGGCGAGGGAATTTTTCTGAACGATGCCGGAAATGAGACGGGGAATCAGGATTTCGTCGCAGGAGTTGTAGTCAGAGCTGTTGACGGTGATACTGCTGTTGTGAGAGTTGACGGGCAGGAGAGGCGCGTTAGGCTGCTGGGTGTTGACACGCCGGAGACAGTCCACCCCAATAAGCCGGTTCAGTTCTACGGGAAGGAGGCAAGCAACTTCACGAAAGAGTCGTTGAACGGGAAGCGTGTGTGGCTTGAGTATGACGCTAACCCACAGGATAGGTACAACAGGCATCTTGCGTATGTGTGGCTTGCTAACCCTAAGACGATAAACGAGGCCTCAATCCGTGAGAGCATGTTCAACGCGAGGCTGCTTCTTGGAGGTTACGCGAAGGTCATGATCATAAAGCCCAACAAGCGATATGAGGCTGTGTTCAGGAAGTTAGAGAGCGAGGCAAGACAGGCAAAATTGGGTGTATGGAGTCAGTAGGGAGATTAACGGGAGGGAGTTTTTCATCAGACTCTCTCCCACAGTCATGTTAGTCGATATACTCACGCGGTGAATTGATGTCCTTTCTTGAGCCGTGAATAGTAATCTTACCCAGAGCCTCCTCAAGCTCCTTGAACTCCTCATCGCTAAGAACCACGTTACAAGCCCCCAAATTCTCAAGAATGCGACCTTGATTCTTCGAGCCGGGAATAGGCACAACACACTCATACTTCTTCAACATCCATGCGAGCGAAATCTGCGCGTTCGTTGCGTTCTTCCTGTCAGCAAAATCCTTCAGGACATCAAGAAGCGGCTGGTTGGCGATGATATTCTCGCGTTTCATCTGAGGAACCCATTTCCGAACATCGTCGCCCTCAAATTTCGTGTCAGCATTCACCTTTCCCGAAAGATAACCGCTTGCTGTTGGCGAAAATGCTACGAAGCCTATATCGTTCTTCATGCAGTACGGGATAACGGCCTTCTCGTAATCCCTGTCCATCATCGAGTAGATGTTCTGAACCGCGCTGACGTGGCAGATCTTGTTGGCACGGTCGAGAATTTCTGCGTTGACCATCGAGAGTCCCCAGCCCCGTATAACTTCCTCGCTGATCAGCGTACTCATTGCCTCCGCGATTTCCTCAACCGGAACATCAGGGCTTATCCTGTGAAGGTAGTACAAGTCCGCGTAGTTAGTGTTGAGACATTTCAGCGAGGCCTCCAAATGACGCGTTATAGTTCCGAGAACTGAGCCGTCCTTCTTGACTTCCTCCGCTGTGATGAAGAATTTTGTCGCAAGAACTACATCGTCCCTGAAATCCGCTATTGCCCTTCCCACTATGCGCTCATTGTGGCCGGTTTCTGAAAGGTTAGGGCCGTATACTTCCGCTGTGTCGAAGAAGGTACACCCGAAATCGTGAGCCTTCCTTATCGCCTCGACCGCATAATCTTCCGTCGGCAATTCACCGTAGCCGTGCGAGAATCCCATACAGCCCATGCCAATCTCTGACACGGTTATATTGTGGAGCTTCCTTGTCTTCATGATAACAACCTTCCTTCTTTGATTACGTTCATAAGACTTAAATCTTTGTCCATTATAACAATATTCGCAACCCTTCCGTCCTCAATTCTCCCGTAAGTCTCCTCAAGCCCTATCGCCCTCATAGGATTAACCGCTGAACACCTCACAGCGTCTTCAAGCCTTACGCCCATTTCGAGAACAGCCCGCTTCATGCACTCCATTAGATTTGCGACACTCCCCGCAATCGTCAAGCCGTCCTCAAGAGTTGCCCTTCTCCCGCGCTTGATGAACTTCAAGCCTCCGAGCATGTACTCACCGTCAGGCATTCCAGTTGCCTCAAGAGAGTCCGAGATGAATATCACCCTGTCAGCCCCGAAAGCCTTAATCGTACTTCTCACGACAGCGGGGTGAACGTGAATCCCGTCGCAGATAAGCTCAACCATAGCCCCAGATTCTAAAGCCGCAATAATCGGGCCAGGCTCTCTGTGCTTCACTGGGTTCATCGCGTTGTAGAGATGCGTAACATGTGATGCCCCTGCCTCGAACGCCTCCATAGCAGTCTTGTAATCACAAGCTGTGTGGGCGATTGAGATTCTTGCGGTTGACTTTGCCTCTTTGATGAATGAGATTGCCCCCTCAGTCTCAGGCGCAACCGTCGCAATCCTTATCAGCCCCCCAGATTCTTCCTGAAGCCTCCCTAACATGGCCGTGTCAGGCGGGATTATGTACGCTGGATTCTGCGCGCCCTTCTTTGAGTGTGAGATGAATGGGCCTTCAAGGTTTATGCCGACGAGCTGGGGATTATCGCGTCTGAAATCTCTCGCGGCTCTCATGATTCGGGTTAGCTCATTCTCTGGAAGCGTCATCGTTGCCGGGCAGATTGTCGTTATCCCGTTCATTGCCTCGTACTCAGAAATCGCTCTCAAAGCCTCCTGTGTACCCTCGCAGAAGTCATGACCCATGCAGCCGTGAAAATGTATGTCCGTCAATCCGGGTATGACGTACATTCCCTCAGCGTCAATTCTCTCAGCGTCCTCTGGAATGTCATTCGTTATTCGCCCGTTGATGACTGCGATTGTTCCCTTGTGAAATTCGTTGTCTGGTCTGAAGATTGCTCCGTTCTCTATGATTATGTTCTTCACGTTAGTCTTACCTAAAAATAACCCCCTCGCCATTTCATGGCCCTCTCCCCCTTTGCAGGGGGCGCAGGTTTTGCCTCTCCTGCTAAGGGGAGGTGTCATGAATGCAATGAATGACGGAGGGGTTAAAAAGTGTCTACCTGCTTGCCTCAACAAGCCTCTTCATTGCGTCATACGCGAACTGTACCCTCGTGCCGATTACCACTTGAACATTGTTTGTAGTGAGCCTCGTTACTCCGGGAATGCCCGCTGATTTTATCTTCTTTTCGTCAACCTGCGAGCCGTCATTCACCGTTACCCTGATTCTTGTCGCGCAGTAGTCAAACTCCTTCAGGTTCTCAGCTCCTCCAAGTCCCTCAAGAATTGCTGCGGCCATGTTAGTGTAATCCTTCTTAGCGTCCTTATTGGGTTCGTCCTGAGCGGGAGGTGTCATTGCGTCATCGTCATCATCTTCGCGGCCGGGAGTTCTGAGGTCGAACTTCCTAATCGCCCACGTGAAGACAACGTAATATATCAGCGCTACGACAATACCAATCGGAATAATCATCCAAGGATTAACGGCCATAGGAGCGCGGAAGCTGAGTATCCAGTCAACCATACCTGCGCTGAAGTTGAAGCCGCATCGCACGGGCATATACGCGCAGACTGTCATACAAATTCCCGTGAGCAGTGCGTGAATGAGATACAATCCCGGCGCGAGGAACATGAACGAGAACTCCAGAGGCTCAGTGATTCCTGTGAAGAATGCCGCGAATGACCCCGCAAGAAGGAGGCTCTTTGCGACATTTTTGCGCTCAGGCTTGGCCTCCTTGTACATTGCGTAAGCTCCAGCGACGAGTCCGAACATCATAACAGGGAAGAAGCCCGTCATGTACATTCCTGTTACGCCGAGTTCGCCTGTGCCTGCCCAGAATTTCCCGAGGTCGTTGATCCCTATCGTGTCGAACCAGAACACAGCATTGAGAGCGTGATGAAGTCCGAGAGGAATCAGTGCCCTGTTGAACATTCCGTAAACTCCCGCACCTATAGGGCCAAGCTCCGCGATTGATATTCCGAATTTTTCAAGCGCACCGTAGACCACAGGCCACACGTAATATAGTATCGCCGCGACGATTGCCGACACAATAGCCGTAACGACAGCGACGCACCTTTTCCCGCTGAAGAATGCCAGCCATTCCGGCGGAGTAGCGTTCTTGAACTTGTTGAAGCATGTAGCTCCGATAAGTCCCGACAAAATTCCTATAAATGCGTTCTGAATCCTTCCGAAAGCTGACGGAACACTCGCTGCATCGACACCCGTGTACATTGCGACCGCGTTGGTTGATAGGAGGGTCGTGATCATGAGCCATGATACGAGACCTGCGAGGGCTGGAGTGCCGTCCTGCTCGTCGGACATTCCGATTGACGTACCTATTGCGAAGAGCAGGGGAATCTGGTCGATTATCGCGCTTGCGGCTTTGATGCAGAAAGCTGCGACAACACTGTTGCTTCCCCAGCCTGCCGGGTCAATCCAGTAACCTATGCCGTAAAGAATCCCTGCGGCGGGAAGACACGCTACAGGGAGCATTAACGAGCGTCCTATTTTCTGAAGATACTTCACCATGATGAAAGAGATTTCCTCCTTTAAGTGATTCATTTTGTACATTATAGAACATTTTACAGAGAACGTAAGATACTAGTAGTATACTCAAATTCACTGCTATAATTATGCACACTCAAGAAGATTTCAAGCAAAGGAGAGTATCAATCTTGGAAGACAAGAAAAAGATGAAGAACATCGGCATAATCACGTCAGGAGGAGACTGCGGCGGCCTCAACGCAGTAATTCGCGGAGCAGCAAGGACAGCCTTAATGCGCGGTATGAGAACCTACACGATTCCCAACGG
>JAFRSL010000019.1 GCA_017427625.1 Synergistaceae bacterium
CTGTGCCGTTCCGGTCTTGCCAGCAACATGCACCCCAAACCTTCCAGCCCTTGAGCCTGTCCCTCGTGATACTACCGCCTCAAGTCCCCGCCTGACGATTTCGAGCTTCGCGGGATTCAACCCAATGTCTTCGGGAGCTTTGTAACTTTTCGCGCAGAGATGAGGTGTTACCATCTTTCCGCCGTTGGCAATAGCTGCATATTCACGCGCAATCTGTATTGGCGTCATGAGCATGTAGCCCTGGCCGATTGAGTAGTTCACAGTGTCTCCTCCAGCCCATGCCGATTTGAATCGCCTCATCTTCCATTCAGGCCCGGCAATATTACCGCCGCTTTCGCCCGGAAGGTCAATCCCTGTAGGCTCGCCGAGATGGAATTTCCGCCCCCACTTTATGAGGTCATCAATGCCAGTCCGCAATCCCGTCTGGTAGAAGAACACATCGCATGAATGCTGAAGCCCCCCGATTACGTTGAGTGAACCGTGCCCTGAATGCTTCCAACACTTGAACAGGTGCGCGCCGAATCTCAATCCTCCGCGGCATGAAATCATCGTTGACGGGGTGATTGCATTCTCCTCAAGCGCGGCTATCGACATGAAAGCCTTGAACGTTGATGCCGGCGGATATACTCCTGCGATTGCTCGGTTCAGCATTGGGCGTTCGGGGTCGTTCATGATTGCGTTCCATTCTCGGCCTGATACTCCCCATGAAAGAGGGTTGTTGTCGTAAACCGGGCTTGATGCCAGAGCGATTACCGCACCCGTGTGAACGTCCATTGCAACGATTGCTCCCTTCCAGTTCTTGAGGAGTTCAACGGCCAATTTCTGCGCCCCCATGTCGATCGTCAAGCGCAAGTTCTCGCCCTTAACAGCCGGATTAGCGTCAAGCGTGCGGATCTTTCGTCCCCTTGCGTCAACCTCGAGAGCTTCCTGACCAGGTGAGCCTCTAAGTTCAGCCTCGTATGAACGTTCAATCCCGCTCTTCCCTATTGTGTCGCCGCCCCTGTAACCTTCCTCTGAACGAAGCTTCAACTCTGTCTCCGAGATCTCACCGACATAGCCGATTATGTTCGCCGCCGTAGTCCCGGCCGGGTAAGTCCGTCGCCATACGCTCAACGGGAATAATTCACGCGGAAACTCATAGTCAGCAATAAGCTCGGCCATCTGAGTCATCGTTAGATTGGGGACGATCTTCATCACTCGGTAGGGTGCGAGCCTCTGCTGCTTTATCGTCTTCTCAAGGTCTGATACTTCAAAGGGTATCCCATGACGCTTTAGGATTTTGCTGAGATGCTCTAACTTTTCAGGGGTATTGAGGTCGAGAGGATAGCCCATTATGCTGAAGGTCGTGTCATTCACCGCTAAAGGCACACCGTTCCTGTCGAAAATCTCCCCTCTAGGCGCTGGAAAACGTATCATTCTCAGCCTGTTGCTGTGCGCTAATCTGACGTACTTGTCGCTCTGGTATATCTGGCAGAAATAAAGCCCCGTTATCAATATCAAAACTGACAGAGCCATCAGTCCAAGAAAGAATTTCAGCCTGCTGTCTAAAAGTTCCATGTCAAACCTTTCTGTCCCTCACTGTCCGCAAATATATATACATCGTAATCAGGATTGCCGGCAATGACCAGACCTGCTGTGTCAGAAAATATTCCCATCCCGCGCTCCCTCCAAGTATCAAGACTGGAAGAAACGGCGGAATCAGCTGTGAGCATTCGAGGAGTATGAAGACGATCAGGCTCGTCCCTGAGACTCTTCCTTGAGGCGGAATTATTCCCCAGACCTGAAGAACAATCAGAACAACCGTAACATATCCCAGCGTGAAGAAGCCAGGTATTCCGACCCATCTCAAGTCCCAAAGAATCCCCCCTGTGAAGGCCGACCATATTGCCCAGAGATTCCCGTCGCCGTCGCCGTTTCCGTCATCGAGAAGAAGCCTGCAGACAATCCCAAGCATGAAGAGGCCGGGAACTTGCATTCCTCCGCCCGTGAATACCGTCAGAAAATCTTGAATCAGCCAGAGTATTATGATTACCATTCTCAGTAACTCACCGTGTAGAATCTCGACAAGTCCGCGCCTGGCTCAATCCTGTACGTCGTGTATCCGTCAGAACCCGGCGTAAATTCCCCCGCAATCGTACCAATAGGAAGTCCCGGAGGAAGTTCCTCGCCTATCATGGCCGTACTGACCTTCATCCCTGAACGTACTCCCCTTCCCGTCGGAATATATCTCAGCAGCACAGAACCGTTACCGTCGCCCGCAACTACACCAAGCTCACGTGTCTCCTCGATCACAGCAGGTATCATGAATGACGATGACGTTATAAGCTCCGCCCACGATGAGAGTGTTGAGACCGTACTGACCCGCCCGATGAGATAACCGCCGCTGAATATCGGGAGTCCCATTGTGATTTTGTCATGCTCGCCGCGGTCGATTCTGATTTCGCTCCACCATGACATTGGCGCACGGAGCGTTACACGTGCTGTTCTGGTTTCGGACTCCTTGTCGCCGGAATATATTTGACCGCTGGAGATTTTTGCCAGTTCAAGGCGAAGACCTGCGTTTTCGTTTCGCAGTCTGGTTACTTCGAGGCTAAGGGAATTTTTGTCCCTTGACCATGAACGCCAGCCCAGAAATACTTCACGCAATACGACGGCCGGATACTCTGGAATGAAGAGGACTGCGCCCCAAATGTCGACGATGTTCTTCATTACGCCAAGCCCGGAGCTTACGCCGAGCAGGAACAGCGCGAGTATTAACGCTGTAAGGCCGTGAGCAAATTCCCGCGCTGAACTTCTTCTGTTGTCCATTTACCTTGAGCCGTGATGTACGGACATCAAGCCTTTTTTCATAGTTCCCAGATTATCGAGAAATTTCCCGACACCTAGGGCAACGGAGTTCAAAGGCTGTTCAGCGACTATGACGGGGGTATTGATAGCGCGTGATAATCTCTCGCTGAAGCCCCGCATCAACGCAACGCCTCCCGTCAGGATAATGCCTCTGTCGACGACATCCTTTGCGAGTTCGGGCGGCATTTTCTCAAGGGCGACTTTCACCATGTCCTCAATCCCTGTGAAGATAGGTTCCATAGCCTCACGGACTTCGATTGATGATATTGTGTCGGATTTTGGGAGACCGTCGGAAAGATCGCGCCCCTTAACGCTCATTTCGAGTTCAGGGTTCATGGGGAGGGCAGAGCCGATTGTGTTCTTGACTTCCTCTGCAGTGGTCTCGCCTATGAGTAATGCGTAACGCTGACGGACCATCGTGATTATTGCGCTGTCCATCATTTTCCCGGCATTACGGAGCGAACTTGTTACGACGATTCCGCCGAGAGAGATTACGCTGACCTCTGAAGTTCCGCCGCCGATGTCGATGATCATGCATCCTGACGGCCTGTCAATGGGAAGCCCGACTCCCAGAGCTGCGCTGATGGGTTCTTCGACGACGTAGGCCTCACTTGCCCCAGCGCCGAGTGTTGCGTCGATAACGGCTTTGCGTTCAACCTCAGTAACTTCAGCGGGAATTGAGATTACGACTCTTGGGTGAATCATGAACGCGCTGTTTGAGCTTACGCGTCGGATGCAATACTTTATGAGTTCCTGAGTCATGTCGAAGTTAGCGATAACGCCGCCCTCAAGGGGCCATATAGCTTCGATACCGCTGGGTTCTTTGCCAGACATTGCTTTGGCTGCCTCACCTACAGCTATGACTTCAAATCCCTCGCCGCGCGGGAGTTTCTTGAGCGCAACCGCTGAAGGTTCACTGAAGACTATGCCTCTGTCCTTAACGTATACTACGACATTCGACGAGCCTAAATCTATGCCGACGTCCATACCCAGAACGCCTGAAAACATTTTCATCATATCGCCTCTCCTCTTGGCCAATATGGATTGAGTTCGCGCTCACTGCCTATATTGGTTTCCGGCCCATGTCCCGGCAAAACTCTCAGGCCATCAGGAAATTCCGCGAGCCGCCTCAATGATGCCTCAAGTTTCAAGCTGTCTCCGCCTTCAAGGTCAGTCCTTCCGACGCTCTGTGCGAAGAGAGTATCACCTGAGACTAGAATCTTGTGGCCGTCATTATCGGTGATGAGGAAGCAGACGCTGCCTTCAGTGTGTCCTGGTGTCTCGATGACTTTGACGTTGCAGCCCGGAAACTCGATGATCCTTCCGTCCTCAACTGTGTGGAATTTATCGATGCCGCTGAATTTCACGCCCAGTAACGCCTGAAGCTGCCTTGACGGGTGAACTAGCATGTCAGCATCCTTTGCGCCAATGTAAATATTATCGCCGACCATAGGGACAAGCTCGTGAATCCCCGCTACGTGGTCAATGTGGCCGTGAGTGAGAAGAATTGTGTTGAGGATTATTTCGTTTTCGGCCATGAAGTTTTTAACGTCCGTAGTATCACCGCCCGGGTCAATGAAGAATGCTTCTTTCGTAACATCGTCCCAGAATAAATATCCGTTTGTCCATAATGCTCCCAGTGGGAATCTTTTATATTGCATTTATGCTGTTACCCCTTCCAATATTGCATAGCGGCTATCACTATACCAACTATGACGAGCCACCAAGAAAAGCGCGTCTGCATAGCTCCGAGATTTCCGGCGAGTTCCCGCAAATCTCCCCGGAGGCCGTTCACTTCCTGCCGGAGTCCATTCACTTCCTGATGGAGTCCGCTAACATTCTGCTGGAGGCCGTTCACTTCCTGCCGGAGGCCGCTAACATTCTGCTGAAGCTCGTTCACTTCCTGATGGAGGCCGCTAACTTCCTGACGCAATTCCTTAATGTCATCACGAAACTCATTCAATCTGTGTTCCGTTACTCCAGCCGAAATTTTCAGGTCAACTACTTCCCGTTTCAGCCCTGATACTTCTTCTTCCAAACGGCTCATACGGGAGTTATTATCCCGCCGGTAATCGTAAAATTCTTCCCTAAGTTCACGAAGGCTCGTATCAATACCACGCAATAAGGAAAATATTTCCTGCGAGGCCGGCTTTCCTTCAATATCTAGCGTCAACTGTTCCAATTAAGCTCACTCCTCTACTTGCTGTCAATGATGAACGTCAGCGGTCCGTCATTGATGATTTCGACCTCCATATCAGCCCCAAACTCTCCGCATTTTACACCATTCAATCCCATGCTCTCAACCTTCGACACAAAGTAATCATACAGCCTCTCAGCCTCTTCAGGCTTTGCCGCATCGGTGAAACTTGGCCGTCTTCCCTTTTCGCAGGAGGCATAGAGCGTGAACTGCGACACTAAAAGCACCTCGCCCCTAACGTCCTTCAACGAGAGGTTAATCTTTCCTTCATCGTCCTCAAAGATACGAAGCCCCACCATCTTCTCAGCCAGCCAGTCAGCACCAGCCTCATTATCGCCGTGAGTTACACCGATGAAGACGCACATTCCCGCGCCGATCTCGCGCCTCTCCTGACCGTTTATTGTTACTGACGCCCGCTTCACACGCTGAATCAAAAGCCTCACTATTTTCACTCCCTCTCTACGCTAAGTATACCCCGAACCTCGTTAATCCTCGACATTGCCGAATAGAGGTGCTGAAGGTCCCTGACTCTGATCTCCATCTTTATACGCATCAGGCCGCTGCTTGTTGCCGGAGCCTTGTAGCTCGATATGCTGCTTCCCTCAAGCCCCAAGACCCTCGTAATATCCGCGAGAATATCATCTCTTCCCTCAGCTTCCATTTTGAGGCGTGCGGTGTAACTGTTGGGACGCTTGCCGCCCGTTAGGCTCAATTCCGGCAATGACCAAGACACAGCGATTTTACGCTCACCCTCAATTCCCGCAACGTTCCTGCACTCGCAACGATGGACAGTAATTCCCCGCCTCATCGACGAGTATCCCACAATGTCATCGCCCGGAACTGGGTTACAGCAGCTCGCAAATGTTACGCTTACTCCTCCTTCACCCTCAACGAGAACGTCCGACTTGTTGTCCTTCTTCTTCTGCAATGGCTCACTGATAAACTCGACAGGTTCAGTCTGAGGTGCCGGTGAATGGTGCTGAAGCCAGGCAAGCGACAATTTCTGTGCCGTCTCACTCGCACCTATAGTCCCCGATCCAACACTGACCAGCTGTTCGTCAATGTTGCTGAAATCCTCGCGCTTAACGTCCCCAAGCCCCCGCCGTTTCAACTCACGCTCAATGAGTTTCCAGCCACGCTCTAACTTCTCGTCCCTGTCAGCCTTCTCTGCCTGCTTGAAGTATGAACGTATCTTGCTTCGTGTCTTTGCACTGCTGACGATCTTGAGCCAGTCCTTCGACGGTGATGCCTGAGGAGCTGTGAGTATCTTCACCCTGTCCCCGCTGTGAAGCTGGGTGTCAAGCTGTACCATCCGCCCGTTCACCATTGCACCCGCGCAGTGATTGCCTATTTCTGTGTGGACTGCATACGCGAAATCAAGAACTGTCGAACCGTTGGGAAGTATCATCGGCTTCCCGTCTGGCGTGAAAACATAAAGCTCGCTCGTAAGCAAAATGTCAGTCTTGAGGATGTCGACGAACTCCTTCGTGTCCTCGCCGTCCTGACCAGCTTCCATGACCTGACGTACTAACATCAGCTTCTCGTTGAGACCCTTGAGGAGTTTCCTGCTTCCGCCCTCTTTGTAGACCCAGTGAGCCGCGATACCATACTCCGCAAAATGGTTCATGTCATACGTCCGAATCTGAACTTCAAGCGGAACCCCCTCAATCATTACCGTCGTGTGCAATGACTGATACATGTTGCTCTTAGGGTTGGCGATGTAGTCATCGAACTGACCAGGCACCGGAAGCCACAATGAATGCACAACTCCCAGAACCGCATAACATGTCGACACATCAGTAACAAGGATTCTTACGGCCAGAATGTCATAAAGCTCATCGAACGAAATCTTCTTCCTCTGCATCTTCTCGTAAATGCTGTAGAAATGCTTTGCCCGCCCCTTTATCCGGCATGGTATGTTGTCCTTCTGTAACCGCTCCTCAAGGATTGACTTCGCATGCTCGATTACTGACTCCATCTTGGGCATCCTGATCTTCACTCGACGCTGGACTTCGGCGTAAATTTCCGGCTCAAGGTACATGAACGACAAATCCTCAAGTTCCCGCTTAATCTGGTAAATCCCCAATCTGTGTGCCAACGGTGCGTAAATCTCCATAGTCTCGCGGGCAATACGCTTCTGCTTGTCCGGCCTCATGACCTGAAGTGTCCTCATATTGTGCAGACGGTCAGCAAGTTTTATGAGGACGACTCTAATATCCTTGGCCATCACTATGAACATGTGGCGCAGACTTTCAGCGGTTAAATCTTCACGGGACATAAATTCCTTGACATCATCTTGAGCGAGCTTAGTAACGCCGTCAACAAGCATCTCAACGTCAGGGCCGAATTTCTCCCTCATTTCCTCCGGCGTAACGTCAGTGTCCTCAAGAACGTCATGAAGTAACGCAGCCTCAAGAGTGGCCATGTCGAGACGCATCCCCGCGAGGATTAACGCCGCACTAAGTGTGTGAGTGATGTAAGGTTCGCCGGACTTGCGCTTCTGGTCTTTGTGAGCGATTGCCGCGAAGACGAACGCGTCACCGAGCCTCTGTAACTGTTCGGGGTTTAATGACAGCATGGCTTTCCCCCATAGCTCCTGCCATGCCGAGCGGACAATTTCAATCTTCGACTCCTCTGGTATCTTAGCGAAGAACTCATCGCGGAGATTGTACATGTCACGCAAATAGTTTGATGAGCTGTCAATCGATGGTATCGAGCTTATTATTGACGAAAATGTTTCCCGGCCTGTTTCAAGAGTTTCTATAGGTTCGGCCATAATGTTTATTTCACTCCTTCCGTAACGGCACAGTCAAGAATGAACTGTAACTGCTCCTCGTTTCTCCAGTAATCAAGTCTTGGGTGATAAATCCAGCCCCTTAGCCCTTTGCCCAGTATATCAGCGACATCATGAGCTGTTGTGTTGAAGGCCAAAAGTTTCGCATTGTTGACGCGGACGAAGCTGTGTTTGCCGTCCTTTCCCAAAGTGTTAATTTCGAGGCCATGAGGGTTATTGTCTGTGTAGAATTTTGGTGAAGGGTTATTGTTACCGAAAGGCCCAAGCTCCGAGACAGCCCTCCAATCCGGGATAGTAATGTTTGACGGAATAATGTTGATGACGGGAGTAACCCCTTCCGGCTCAATGACAATATCCGCAAGCATACGCTCAAGGTCATCACGGACCTCGCGCCAATTCTGAGTTAAGACCGAGAACCCTGCGGCAAATTTGTGCCCTCCCCAAGCATCGAGCTTCCCCGAAATCTTCCGTAATATCCCGACAGCATCACCGCCCTCAGGAACTCTTAACGTCCCGCGAATGAGAGTGCTTCCCGTAGGAGCGGCGAGTACGATCGGCCTGTTGTACTGAGCGCATATCCTGCTTGCAACCCCGCTAAGTACCCCGATAGGCCATTGCTCATTATAGATCACTTTCTTTTTGACGCGGCCTGTAATAATTCCGTCATCAATCTCATGAGCGATGTTCTCAGTTAGGGTCTGACGCTTTCGGTTGATACGCATGAGGTCATTGACGCATGAATAGACTGCATCGTTGCTGCCGTTTCCGAGAAGAGCGCGGACACCTGTGTCAGCAGTAGCGATTCTACCGGGAGCGTTGAGACAGGGGATTACACGCATTGAGAGGTGTTCTTCGGAGAGCTGGGACTTGTTGATACCGAGACAGTCAAAGAGAGCAGCAAGCCCTCGTCTTGGGTTACGGCGCATCAGCCTCATGCCTTCACGGACGAGAATACGGTTGAGATTGTGAAGCGGCATACAGTCGGCAATAGTGGCAAGAGTAACGAGGTCAACCTCATATCGAAGGAAGTCTCTGGGAACGATGTTCTCTTTCCACGCCCAGCACCAAAGGACTGCGGTCGCGCAAATCTTCTGATGGTCTCCGGCTTCCATGTTGATGCAGGGATTAACGATAGTCGGGATTGTTATGGGAGCAGAGAGAGAATGGTGGTCAAAGACGAAAATGTTGATGCCGATTTCTGCGAGCTTCTGGAGCATTTCGGAGTCATTGGTGCCGCAGTCAGTAACGATAAGAGTGTTGCAGCCCAATCCCGCAACCTTGTCGAGAACGTCAGCATTAAGCCCATAACCATGAACGTCTCTTCTCGGAATGAAGTAACGAACCTGAGCGGCCTTGTTCCTGAAAATCTCCATAGCGAGGACTGTTGAAGAAATTCCGTCAGTGTCATAGTCGCCGTAGACTAAAACGTTCCCGAAAGAGCTTTTCGAGTTCCATAACTCTTTAGCGGCTTTGCTTCCTTCACCGAGATCGAGGCTTTCCATCTGCTTGGTGAAATCCGGGCGTATCCATTCGCGGAGAGTGCCAATGTCCTCACCGCCTTTGAGCATTTCGAGGACACCTGCGGCAAGTTCGGGGCAAGACAACTCGGAGGCGAGCATCTTAGTGTGAGAGTTGGGCTGATAAATTTTGAGTTCAGAGATTAACCGTGTCGGGAGCATGATTGTCTCCTCCGAATGAAGTAATCCTGAAGAATCTTGACGCACTCATTCTCCATTATGCTGGCTTCAACTTTGCACATGTGATTGAGCCTTGAGTCTCTGAGAATGTTATAGAGCGTCCCACCTGCACCCGAACGGTAATTCTTCGCGCCGTAGACGACTCTTGAGACCCTAGCGTTTACGCAAGCCCCCGCACACATTGGACAAGGTTCGAGTGTAACGTAGAGAGTGCAGCCATTGAGATTCCAGCGTCCAGATTTCTCCGCATAAGAACGTATTGCGATGATCTCGGCGTGCTCAGTTGGGTCAGAAAGTTTCTTGTCGCTGCCATAGGAGAGTATTTCGCCGTCTTTAACGATTAAAGCACCTACGGGGACATCGCCACGAGAAAAAGCGTTTCTTGCCTCTTTAAGTGCCTGTAGCATGTAGTAATTGTCTTCTGTCATTGACGACCTCCGCTTCACGTTATGGATAATTAAGTTTGACAGCTATTATACACGCCCTTTTTAGGTGTGAGATGAATTGCGCAAGTTAAGTTAAGTGTGACATAATTCTCTCCGTTGACATGCGCGGTCGGGAATAAGAATCTTCCTGCAATGACGGTACTTCTTGAAGCGGGGGCGGATCCAAACTATTGGGCGATGAGTCTGTTCTATATGGGGACTGCGCTTCATGACGCTGCCCCAATGTATGAAGATGACGCGGAGGTTGTGAGATTTGTTGTCAAAAAACTCAGGCTTTCGAGGGCTGGCATTGGAAATGTTGAAGCCCCATGCACACCGCTGATATACGCTGTACTTTACGACAATCCCGACGCTGTGAATGCCCTTCTTGATATTCGAGCTTCTGGATAAGTGAAAAGAAGAAACGGAGAGTAGAAGTTAAAGGCATGCGATAGTATTTTGGCAGCAACCGACGAACATAAGGTAGGGGAGAGCGTTGCCAGGAGAGCATTGCTAGGGGAGAATAGAGCCGTTCTGAGCAGTACCCCTTCACAGAGTTCGGAGCCTACCGTTCTTTATTATGCCCAAAGCCCGTTGACGCTGTTCAACCGTATGTGAACCAGAATTTGTCCTTGCCTTTGAACTCAGCATGAATTGCGTTTCAGTTAGTGTGAATACCCTGAATCAAGATCATTCTTCATATAACAGATACGGTCTTCGCTGTGTTTTGAAGGCTTCAATTTCCTCCTGCCAGCTATCCTTGATCTCGGCCGCGCTTTGCCCCATCTCGATCCGGCGGCGTACATCGTCGGTTCCCACCAGTTTATCAACCCAGTAACGACCTTCCTTATCCGGTGTTCCCCAAAAAGGCATATCTGGTGCTGTTTCAGAGATTGCTTTGTACGCGCCTACCAGATAATCCAAATTGATCTGATTCTCCCATACTTCTGCCAGAGGAACACCCCGTAAATCAACGCCGTAGCAGGTTTCGTTCATAAAGGGCGGCTCAGTTGCTCCGCTCATGGACACCGGTGTAAATGTGAAGTCAAACCCCTCTACCCCTTTAAGGTATGGGCTTCCATACGCCTCAAAAGGAAATTCAGTGCCGCGTCCAACGGAGACCGCTGTGTTTTCAAAGAAGCAGGTTGAGGCATATAAATAGACTGCCCTCATATCTTTAATGTTGGGAGACGGATTGCGGATTAGCTTTGTCTTTGTCTGATGGGTATAATTTTGACAAGGAATGACTGTCAGATTACAGGCATTCTTTCCGGAAGTCAGCCATCCTTCGCCATTGATCATCTCAGCCAGCTCACCCCAGGTCATACCATAGACCACAGGGATCGGCAATTGCCCAACGCCAGATTTGTACGCATCCTTCAGAATAGGACCGTCTACATAGAAGCCATTCGGATTGGGGCGGTCAAGAATAATAACTTCTTTCTCGGCTGCCGCACAAGCATCCATAAGGTAATACATGGAAATATAGTAGGTATAGTATCGAAGTCCCACGTCCTGCATATCTACCACAAGTGCATCAAATTTCCCCATATCTTCCGAAGACGGTGAATGTGTGTTGTTGGTATAGAGCGATAATATAGGAATCCCAGTTTTCTCGTCTACGGAGTTATCAATATTTGCTCCGGCATCTTCCGTTCCTCTAAAGCCATGTTCAGGGGAAAAAATGGCCGTTACGTTGACACCATGCCGAATCAGCGCATCCAGGATATGTTCCCCATAGCTGATCTCATTCCCATTCGCATCGAGACCGAAGTGGATTAGGTCCTGATTTTGATCTCCAGAAGAGGTCTCAGCTCCATACGTCACGTCCCCTACGATGCCCGTGTGATTGGAGAAAAGTGCCACCCGCTTACCTTCAAGGATGGGTACATAAGCATCAAACTGCTCATTACCTAGAATCACCCTGTTCTCTTTTTCTGTCAGTGATGTGTTACCTCCGCAGCCTGTCATGGGTAAAATAGATATGGCAATAAGCAGCCATAACATGATCTTATTCATGTGAATTTCTCCCTTCGTAATTTCTTTCTCGCTCTAACCTCACTTCACGGGGCGTGGAAGTCCTACCTTCCTGTTGGGCGAGGCTGATACTACATTGGGGTCTGATTTCAGGTCGGAGGCGAGCTGTTCTGATGACTTCGAGTCTGAGACCATGAACACGAATATATGTCCGTCCTTGTTCATAAGCGACAAAGAGTCGAATATGCTTACCACTTCAGCACCAGCCGAATCCGCTGTGAGTTTTATATATTTGTACACCCTTCCGGATTTCAGGCTCTCTTTTGTGAGAGTCATACCCGCCGGAGTCTTGAGGACAGCGAGGACTTCACCCCTTTGATTTTCCGCGCCCCATGCTGAAATTGCCGGGACTATGAGACATAATGCCAAGAATATACGCAATGCTTTCATGATGTTGATTCCTCCTTAGTGGTTTTGTCAGCAGAAAAATCCCCCATGCCGCCAACCAGCACAGGGGATATTCTAACCGTTTAACGTGAATTTTTCCTGAAGATTACAGCGCAGAGTGTCAGTGCCAGAATCGAGAGGCCAGCGTTACAGCCGCCGGAACTTGATCCAACACCCTCTATGCTTTCGTGGTTTTCAACTGCTGATATTACGGGGGCATATACCGTGTCAGCATCAAGCCATGCCGAGACGTTCACGATATGATCCTCTGGGACTGTGAGCGTGATTTGGCCGTCAGAGTCCGTGAACAGCACGTTGTCATCATCAGCATCATTCAGCGACAGAGCATCAACTTTTCCGCGCGGAAATGGATTCCACACAAGCGTCCAGCCTGTCGGCACATCAGCCGAGATTTCGACGTTTGCGAAACAGTCTATGCTCTCAGGAGTGTAGAAGTCCGAGTTGTTAGTGCTTATCTCAGGGAGTATTGCCGCAATCATTCCGCCGGAACTTGATATTGAGGCAAACTCGACGGTTGTGAGTGACGATATGTCGCGTGGTTTTCCCGTGATGACGACTGTCTTGTGTTCAGACTCAGGTTGAACGTTCGGGGTAACTGGCACAGGGGGAACGTCAGGGCTGTCGGGATTGACTGGTGAAACGCCTGCAATGTTCAGCGTGAAGGTCTTTGTGTCGTAGCCGGCCTTGTTCTGAGCTTTCAACGTGAACACAAACGGGCCGGACTCTTTCGGCGTTCCGTAGAGATGGCCGTTCTGCGAGAGAGTGAAGCCGTTGGGCAATTTTCCTTCTGAGACTGACCACGTAACCGGAGCTGTACCGTTCGCGCTGAGAGCTGTTGACGTGTATGCTGTGCTGATTTTGCCGTCGGGAAGGCTTGATGTCGTTACCGCCGGAATTTCCCGCACTATGAGGGTGCAATTTCCTGTAGCAGATGCGCTGACGTCGGGTGATCTTGCCGTAATGCTCACGATGAAACTCCCGGCTTTTTCCGGCTTCCCTGTAATCACTCCTGACTGCGAGATTTCGAGGTTGAGAGACTTGTCCGCGCTTACCGTCCACAATACGGATACAGCACGCATGTTGATTTTAGCATCGTATGAGACTCCCGCCACAGCGTCAGGAAGTTTGTACGTCGTTACTGCTATCGGCTCAATGACGTTGATGTCGAACGTTAGGCCAGACTCATCTTTTCCGCAAGCATTCTCCGCTATAATCGTGAAGTGGTAATGCCCGGTCTTCGCGGGTTTGCCGTAAACCCTCAGAACGTCGTCCTCGCTGGTGATTTGAACGTTGTCGGGAAGATCTCCGCTTACCGTGAATGTTATGGGCGAGCTTCCCGTAAGAGGCGCGGCAAACGTAAACTCCGTGTCTTTCTCCAGTGTGCGCAAACTGCTGACCGCCTCCAAGAAATGCGGCCTCTCATCAACAACATGAAGGTCAAAGCTCGTGCTGTCAGTTCCGTAAGGGTTCGAGGCAGTAACAATCACCCTGAAATCCCCAGACTCTTCCGGCCTCCCTGTGAGCGCTATATCATCCCTGCGCAAAATCTCATCCAACTCCGAACTTCCGCCGCCCTTGATAACGTCAAAGCTGATTCCCTTCGGCAGACCCTGCACGTCCCACGATATTGGCTTGCTGCCGTAAACACTGACGGTTACAGCTTCAGCTTCGATTGTCCCTGCGGCCTCATCGTAAAGCATATTAGCCGCCCTGCCAAGATACAGAGTGTGTGTCTTTGTCTCGAATATCTCGGGGGCTTTCGCTTCCTTGACGGCAACCTTGAACGTGTAACTGTCGCTGCCTGAATCGTTCGACACTGTTACGGGCAATGAGAAAGTTCCTGCTTTTGTCGGCTTGAACGCCAGTATGCCGTCCTTGTTGATGCCCATTCCGAAATCATCAGGTACATCTCCGCTTCCTATGCTCCATTCCATTGGCCAGTCCCCGGCCTCCATAGGAACGTCAACATAATAAACGTCAGTGCTCACGTAGAAATCGCCGGGCAGGTATCCGTCATCGGGCCTGAGAATCACAGGAGCTTCCTGCGCAGATATTGTGAGTGTCAATGCCAGCGAGCTTGTGCCGTACTCGTTCGAGGCCGTAACAGTGAAGTCGAATGAGCCTGACTCTGTCGGAGTGCCTGAGATCTGGCCGTTTTTGTCGAACGAGAGTCCTTCGGGGAGTTCACCGTCAAGAGTCCACGTGAGGGGCTGAGTCCCTGATGCGTAAAACTCCGTCTTGTAACGCTGTCTCTTGATTCCCGCCGGAAGACTCACATCAGTGATTACAGGGGGAGTATCCTGAGACATTATCCTGGCCATGAAGTTTATCGCGCCCGTGAGGTCAAGAAGTCCGTAAGCAGAAGTTCCGTCATCACGTAGGTAATCTCCGTTCGCGCCGCCGAGCAGTGCCGCTTTGATCTGACTCGCTGTTGCTTTCGGGAATATGTACTTGAGGAGTGCCGCCGCCCCCGTAACGTGAGGAGTCGCCATCGATGTGCCTGACATCTTCTCATAAGGATAAAGAGTCTGAAGGGCTGCGTAGCTGTAAGTATGGGTGTCGATGTACGTTGTGGGAAGGGTGCTGTAAATATCACGGCCCGGCGCGGCAATGTCGACATACTTTCTGTTGTAGTTGCTGAAAGATGACATCTCCAGAGACGGATCCGCCGCCGCTACAGCTATCATGTTGCTGATGCCCAAGAAACTGCATGGATGCTCATAGTAGCCCCTGAGCCATTCCGCCCTGCCATTATAGTAGCTTGTTGACGGAGTCGGTGCGCCTATGTCAACTGCCTCATTCCCCGCCGCAACACACAGAACCAGCCTGTCAGTGTCGCTGATCTCCTTCATGGCAAGCCAAAAGGGATTATTCTCAGCGATTATTTCTTCAGGAGTTCCTTCATCGAAACCGCCGACAGAAAAATTCACTGCCGCAATATTGAGCTTGGGATTGTCCGCAAGAATCCCGGCCAGATAGTTGAAGGCCGCTATGATGTTCGCATAATCGCCCCTGCCGTTCGCGTCCATAACCCTGGCCGAGATTATTTTCGCCTTCCAGTTCACGCCCGCAACACCGAGAGCATTATTGCCGACTCCCGCTATAGTCCCAGAGCAGTGAGTTCCGTGGCCGTTCTCGTCATAATATGCTGAAGGGTCATAGCCGCTTTCAGTATGTCCGACAAAATTCCGGCTGTATTCGTGCGAAAAGTTGTCCTTCAAGTCCGGGTGATTGTAGTCGACACCAGAGTCAACAACAGCAACATACACATCCTCAGAGCCTGTGCCGAATGTCCATGCCTGCGGGGCGTTGATGGCCTCCATTCCCCACAGACGGTGATATTCCGGGTCATTGGGGACTTCGCTGGCTTCTGGAAGGTTGAGCGTGTATCTGTAGTTGAGGGATGCTGCTATGACGCTGGGATTGTTCCTGACTCTACGGAGAAGGGTGTTCTCGTCCTCAGTGTCAGAGTGTATGACCATGAAAATCTTGTTGCCCGTATTCGACAGAGCGTCGAAAGTCTCAAGTACCCTGACATTGTTCGAGGTCTCGAAAGATTTTACGGCTGACAGGGATTTGACTCCTCCTGCGGTTTGCGCGGAATTGATGCGCATTCCTGAGTCATTCCTGAGTACGACAATCACGTCCCCCGGCACTGCATTTTGTGCTGATGCTGAAACCGCAAGGGACATGAAGAATAGTAGAGCAAGTAGTTTCTTCATTGTGTGAGAAAAAACCTCCTGATGTTAGATTTCATTAGAAAAAATTATACACCATTCTCACTGGCTTTCAGACATTCATACTTTGTCTGTCTCATAACTTACTTGTTCTTCACGTAGCTGATATTCAGCATGGTTCAACATCTTCATCTCCGC